>JAPOXY010000107.1 GCA_026706845.1 Gemmatimonadota bacterium | reverse complement strand
CAATCGACATCCATTGGCAAACTGAGGATAGGTGATAGAATCATAGCGATTCTCACTTTTGTATCTGGGAAAGCCAGCTTTCTCGCCTGTCTTTGACTTCTGTTTGAGACGCCGAAAGAAACTTTTGAATGCCAAATCTACTCTGTGTGATACTTGTTGCAACACTTGACTATATACGTGCTTGAAAGCGGCGTGTTGTTGTTTTAACAATGGTATTGTTTTGGTCTGATCATATTCAGAGAGAGACTTATTCTCATTTTTCCATGCTTGTATTCTCGCACAGAGTAGTTGATTATAGAGAATACGACATTCGTCAATATGCGCCAGCAAGATTTGTTCTTGCTTTTTGGTTGGGCGCAATCTATATTTTAATGACTTAACCATAATAAAAATATATAGTTATGTGCTGTTTGTGTCAAGTTAAAAATAGAATAAATCTTGTTGATGAAGTGCTGGTGCACTTGTACACCGCTCCCCCGCCACCGATAGTCCCTCTTTGACTATCCCCCAAGCTAAAGCCACCCCATACATTCTAAGCCCTTCGCCCTGCGACCCAAGCCTGAATGACTTGGGTTTTACGGGCTTTTCAGATAAATGCGCGCAAGTGTGAGTGAAGTGGCAGTTGCATGCACATGCTCAGAACCGTATCTTTTACCGACAGTGGGAGATTATGTAGATACTGAAAAATCGAAAGGACAAGAAATGAGCGATTTGTTGATCGAAAAATATATGGCAAAGACGCCAAAGTCCCGCGCTTTGTACCAGCGGGCGCGGGAGACTTTTCCCAGTGGAGTGACGCACGATACGCGCTATTTGATGCCCTATCCGCTTTCTGTTGCCCGGGCACAAGGGGGGCGGAAGTGGGATGTGGATGGGTGTGAGTATGTCGATTATTTTGGGGGTCACGGTGCGCTGATTTTGGGGCATAATCATCCGGAGGTGACCGAGGCTGTGCGGGAGCAGTTGAGCAGGGGGACGCATTACGGGGCGTCACACGAGTTGGAATTGGAATGGGCAGAGCAGATTATTCGGATGGTGCCGTGTGCCGATAAGGTGCGTTTTACGTCGTCGGGTACAGAGGCGAGTCTTTTGGGGTTGCGCGTTGCGCGCGCTTTTCAGAATAAGTCGAAGATTCTGCGTTTTACGACGAATTTTCACGGTTGGCACGATCAGGTGGCTTTTGGTGCTTCGACGAGTTTTGACGGTACGCCGCCGAGTGGTATTACAGAGGATCATATCGAGAATGCCGTGTTGTGTGAGCCGAATAATATCGATCAGGTCACACAGGCGCTTGAGAGTCGGGACGATATTGCCGCGGTTATTCTGGAGCCGACAGGGGCGAGTTTTGGGCGGGTTCCCACGCAGGGTGAGTTTTTGCGCCAGCTTCGCGCTCTTGCTCGAGAACACGGGGTTTTGCTCATTTTTGATGAGGTGATTACGGGTTTTCGCGTGGCACCCGGGGGTGCTCAGGAATATTACGGGGTGACGCCGGATCTGGCTCTTTTTGCGAAGATTGTTGCGGGTGGTTTTCCCGGTGGCGCGATTGCGGGGCGCGCGGATTTGCTCGATGTGATGACGTATCGCGACGATGCTTCGTGGAATAACAGATACCGCGTGCCACATCAGGGTACGTTTAATTCGAATCCGGTTTCAGCGCGTGCAGGGTTGACGACGCTTAAAATTGTTGCGGAAGATGATATTACTGACCGGGCCAATCAAAATGGCGAGGTGTTGAGAAACGCGCTCAATGATGTTATTCAGAGACGCGGGGTGAACTGGCTCGTGTACGGCGAGTTTTCGGGGTTTCAATTTTTGCCGTTGTCCGAGGATCAGACGTACACTTGTTCGGATATTTACGATGGTACAGTGCCCCATTCGGTTCTCAAGGGCGGGATTTCGATGAAGCAGATTCATCAGCTTCGCTGCGGTTTGATTGCAGAGGGGGTCGATGTGATGCCCTGGCCCGGTGGCGTGATTTCTGCGGTTCACAGCGATGCGGATATCGATCAGACTGCTCAGGCGTTTGATCAGGTGCTGAAGGCGTTTAAGGCATGAATATTCAGGTGATTTAAGGGTTAATGTTGTAGGGGACGGTCCCCGTGCCGTCCCGTGCGTCATCGCGGCATGGTGTTGAGCCGCGATCCAGTGGTTTTTTTATGATACCTTAATGCGTACATTCCGAAAATTAATGGGGCTGCGGTGGTTTTGAAGGCCGATGTATCCGGTTTTCAAGCGGTCTTTGAGGTCCGGGTGTTTGCTTGTGTCACAGGATATGACTTCGCGTCCGTTGATGATGACGTTTACCATTGTTCCTTGGCAGGATACTTCAATGGCGTTCCATTCTCCCGCCGGGTGAGACGGATCGGACGTGGGGGCGACCGCATCGTAGATGGCGCCGTTTGATTTATTGTTGAGTGGGTCGTGCGGTACGTCGTAAATTTGTATTTCCATTCCCTGATAGGCGGGGCGTCCTTCTTCGCTTGTCCGCAGGAATATTCCGCTGTTTCCTCCCGCGCTGTTTCGATAGTCCAGGCGCAGTACAAAGTCTGTGTACATAGCTTTGGGGCGTATCCATCCCCTGCCTTCGCCATTGCATACTATCAATCCGTTTTGGACTTCCCAACCTTCTTCCGGTCCAATAATTCTCCAGTCGTTCAGGTCTTTGCCGTTGAATAAGGATGTGAATCCTTCCGCTTGTTCTTCTGGGGACAGGTGTGTTGCCATTGGAGTTCCTCCATAAATGGGTTATGCCTCTACGATGTACCAGTTTCCCGCCATTTGATGAGCGCGTGGGCGACGGTTTCTACCATTTCTTTGACGTCGGCGTTGTGCGCGTCAATGCTGTCGGGGATGGCTTGTAAAAAGGTGCGGATTGTGCCGGCTTGTTCGCAGATGTGTTTGTCGCCATAGACGTTGTGTTCGGGTTGTCGGGGGTCGATCAATACTTTCCGATTTTTCAGCGGTTTGACGTGGTAGTTTTCGAAGATTGCTTGTTCGAGGATTTTCGCTTTTGCCCGAAGATGATGCGGCATGGATGCTTTGTCGTGCATGCCAATGCTTCGCGTGAAGTCTGGCCGCGTAAAGTGGGCGTGGACTTCTATGGATGCATCTGGCTTTTTGTCGAGGAAGTACTGCCACAGTGCCGCGGTTTCTCTGGGCGCGCTTTTGCCTTCTACGAGGTGGTTAATTCCGAATTTTGGGACTTCGCCCATGGCATTGGTTACGCTGCGTCCTTCACAAACGCCGTCGGGATTTGTGATGGGCATGAGGCAGAATTGTACGTGGTCTAATAATCGCTGTGTGTTTGCGGTTGGGACGGTCAAGCTGTGGGCTATGTGCAAGATGCCCCAGGATACGGGTTCGCAGGATTGCATTGTGGCATCGACGAGTAGTGTCAGGTCGCGCGGTTGGGTTTCCAATACGCAGATTGGTCGTCCCTGAGCAGAGTGACCGATTTCCCGGTATGTCCAGATGTCGTATTGTTGGGATAGTTGTTGCGCTTTTTCGCAGACGACGGATGGGTCTTCATAAGGGGCGGATGCGATGCGGATGGTTTCTCCGGGTTGGATGTGAACGGATATGTCGATGTGTTCTGTTGGGTGAAAGTCCGTGTTTTCATAAGGTACCCACGCCCATCCCGTGTTTTCTCGCCAGATCCACCAGGGTGGATACATGTAGTTCGCGCCTTTTTTGCTGAGTAGGAATCGCAATATTACCCGTTTTGCGCGGTTGCCGAGGTGACGCACGCGCACATGGGCCATGTATTCTTTGGGTACGCCTGCACCGTCGAATAGTTCGTCCAACAGGTCCTGGAACCATTGCGGGATTTCTTCTTTTTTGTATCCAATTTCGCTTATGCCGGATTCTATTATCCGCATTTCTCTGGCACTGCTGCACGGGAAGTTGTCGTCGATGATGATGTCGCCGTTTTTGAGTTTCATTTATAGACCGATGTGGTTTTTTCGCTGGTGCGCAGATCTTTGACTTGCTCTGAGTGTGCATTATATTGTGTCGAGTGTTTTTAATCAATTCCTAAATTTACCAGTGGAAGGGGATTTTCCATGTCCGATGATAGGCCAAATATATTGTATGTGTTTTCAGATCAGCAGCGGGCGTCTGCGATGGGGTGTTATTATGGCGATGAGGATCTCAATACGCCTCAATTTGATGCGTTTGCCGCTGAGGGGATGCGTCTGGATGCAGCGGTTTCGAGTACGCCTGTGTGTACGCCTTATCGCGCGATGTTGATGACGGGCAAATACGGCCATCATACGGGGGTGACGACCAATCGGTTTTATCCCGATTTGAGTGTGTATCCGTGTATTGGCACGGCGCTTAGCGCGGCCGGGTATGGATGCGGGTATATTGGCAAGTGGCATTTGGGCGAGATTCAGGTCGATGCGGGCGATCCGTTGCGTCTGGGTTTTGACGATGAGTGGTATGTGGGTGATAATGCGCATAATTACTACGAGTGGGCTTATGCCACGGATAGTAGGGACCCGGTTGCGGGTGGTGGCTTTTATCGACCGCAGATCGAGACGGATAGGGCGATTGAGTATATTAAAAATCGGGCGGGATCTGGACCGTGGTGTTTGTTTATGTCGTGGGGTCCGCCGCATCCGCCGCTTATAGCACCGGATCCCTATGTCGCGCCTTATCTGGATAGGGATTTGAATTTGCATCCGAATACGTCAAAGCTATCAGGTGATAGGGCGAGCGCTGTGAGCGATTGGTACGCGCATTATTACGGGATGACTGAGGGGCTGGATATTGAGTGGGGGCGGTTGATGCGCGCGCTGGAAGAGAGCGGGCAGGCGGATAATACGATTGTGATGTACTCATCCGATCACGGCGAGATGCTGGGTAGCCAGGGTTTGCGGGGCAAGCGATGGCCTTATCGAGAATCTACGCAGGTTCCGTTTTTGATTCGGTGGCCGGGCAGGGTTGAGGCTGGTTGTAGTTTGAGTATGCCGTTTGGTACGCCGGATATTTTTCCGACTTTGTGTGGGTTGACGGGTGTCGATGTTCCCGCTGATCTGGATGGGGGAGATTTTTCGGGCGCGATTCTGGGGCAGCCCAATGCGCGTACTCAGGCGTATGCCTATACGACGATGCATCACACTTTTGCAGTGTGGCCCGGGTGGCGTGGGGTGCGAACCGAGCGATATAATTACGCGCGTTTGGAGAACGGTCCCTGGGTTTTGTTCGATCTGGAGAACGACCCTTACGAGGAACGCAATCTGGTGGGGGAAGATCCCAAATTGGTTGCTGAGTTGGATAGTCTTTTGCAAGAGGCGATGGGTACATGCGGGGATACGTGGCGCGGGGTGAGCCAGGCGTGCGGCGATTGGAAGGCGTGGTTGGGAGAGAAGCAGGTTCAGCAGCAAGGGCCGGACGCCGTGTATCCAGGTTCTGAGGCGGTCAGGGAATGGGCGCGGGGGATTTAACACACCATCCCGCGTTTGGCGCGAATGCCATGGGCGGGTGGGTCGTCGCCAATCCAGCGTTCGTCAACGGGTTCCGATGCGAGTTGATAGCGCGTGTCGGATGATATGCGGTATTGTTTGGAGTGGTTGTCGGAGCTTGAATGGAGGGTGTACATCGAAAATATCAGCAGGTCTCCCATTTCGTATTCCGATACCAGCCAGCGTCCGCCCAGTTCTTTGCGGGTGGGTATGGCATTAGAGGAATACGATCCGCTCGAGTTCCACTTTATAGAAGCTCGTTCTTGATTGGTCAAGTTCCGCCCTTCGGCGCGTGCGCGTTCTACTATTTCCTGGGCATCGTCTTTGTTTTCGCAGTACAGATCGACGTCTGTTGAGCCATATCCCGCTTTCAGATCGTGCAATTTGTGTGAGTTTTCGAGTAACATCAATCCGCCCATGTAGGAGGGTACATCGCCATAGGGTATCCAGGCGGTGTAGAGGTTTTTTGTTCCGCGGCCCATATAGACGATGTCGCAGTGTGGATTGGTGGCGGTGTGCAGTCCGGGCTGTTTGGCTCGAAACCAGGTGTAGTCAAAGTAGCGCGCAGGTCCGTCTAAAAAGAAGTCAAAAAACGACATGATCGGGCCTTCGTGGATTACTTTGTCCAGGGGGGGATTGTTGCGCGCGAGCAGGGGCATAAACGATCCCGTTGCGCGTCCGTCAATTTTCTTTTTTGAGGCTGCAATGCCGTCGATTGCGGGATAGCGTTCGTCTAATACACCCGCGCCCATGAGCCGATCCATGACTTCCTGGCGAGCGGCTAATACTTCATCTTTGTTCAGGTAATTTTTGAGAAATAAGTAGCCACTCTCTGTCATTCGGCGGTGGAGTTCGTCGCGATCATCTATCGCGTCATTGGATGTGCGCAAGCCGCCAAAGTCGTCCGACGAGTGGCCCAGGGGTTCGCCCTGATACGTGAGTTTTAATGCTTTTTCCAATTCCATAAATGCCTCCAGGATATTTTGTTGTGTAATATACGAAAATAATTTAAATAAACAATGCTGTCCTATATTCTAAACTCGCATTTTTAAGGAGTTTTTATGTTTCTCGCCAATATGACTTCTCCCGATGTCGATGCTTTGTCGCGGGATCTGGTGGTTATTATACCCGTGGCGTCGCTTGAGCAACATAGTCTGCATTTGCCGGTGTTTACAGATACGATGATTCTTCAGGAGGTGGTCAATCGCATTGAGAAGCGGTTGTCTGGGGATGTGTTGATACTTCCCGTTATGTGGCTGGGGTATTCGCAGCATCACATGAAGTATCCCGGTACGGTTTCTGCGTCGTCCGAGACGCATCTGGCGATTATGAACGATGTTCTCGCTTGTATGATTGAACACGGTTTTACGCAGTTTCTGCTCATTAATAGCCACGGGGGCAATGAGCCCAATATTTCGGTTTTGCGCCAGCGCGTTATGGAGTGGCATGAAGATATCAATCTCTATACGACGACGCCGTACGCCGAACCGTCGAATAAGAAAATTAATGAAATTTTGTCGCTGGGGACAAAGGGATCTGGACATGCTGGCGAGTGTGAGACCGCTATGATTATGGCGATAGATCCCGATCTGGTGAAGACAGATGCGTTACACAGGGATGGGCAACGCCGCCAGGAGAGTATTCCTGGTTTGCGTCTGTACAAGCGGTTTGATCAGAATACCGAGCACGGGGGGTTGGGCGATCCGCGCCCTGCGACGGCGGAGATGGGCGAGCAGATTTTTCAAGTTGCCGAAGATTTTCTGGTTGGGGCTATACAGAAGATTTATCGGGGGAGAGGGGATTAGGTTCCACAGATGTATAAAAAATAATAAAGCCCGCACAGAAATCGTGCGGGCTTTGTCGTTTGTATCGCGACTAAAATGGCAGGTCGTCGTCTGCAGCATAAGGAGGTGGATCTGAAGCGGCTTTGTCGTCCGATGCAGAATCTGTTGGCTGTGATCTTCCCTGAGACCCGTCACCCTGAGGCGCGCCGCCATAGCCACCATCCACACCTCCCATTTCACCGCGAGCATCGAGCAGTTGCATATCGCGGGCAACTACTTCGGTGGTGTAGCGCTTTAGCCCATCTTGCCCTTCCCAACTGCGCGTTTGTAACTTGCCTTCGATATAGACTTTGCTGCCTTTGCGCAGATACTGGTTGCAGATTTCAGCCAAACGGCCCCATACCACAATGCGGTGCCATTCGGTGCGTTCTTGTCTTTCACCACCGCTGTCGGTCCAGCTTTCGTTGGTGGCGATGCTGAAGTTCGATACGGCTGTGCCTCCTGGCGTGTATCGAAGCTCGGGATCGGCGCCAGCATTGCCGATCAAGATAACTTTGTTGACTCCTCGTGCCATACGTGGCCTCCTTAGGATTGAAGTATGCGTTTCAGGGATCATGGCACGACCCTGTAAGATTTAGTACGAATATACTTTTGCCTGTGGGATTTGTCAAGGTGACATTGGTTAAAATAATGGCGAGGGGTGTTGCTATATCCTATATTGGATACATTCAAAGGAGGTTTTATGGAATATCGCATATTGGGGCGCACGGGTTTGAAGGTTTCGATTATGGGGATTGGCGGCGGTGGACCTACGCAAATGGGACAAAATACAGGTGTCGATCAGGCGGGTGTGAATCAATTGGTGCAGCGCGCGCTGGATCTCGGTATAAATTTTTTCGATACGGCTGCTGCGTATGGCGAGAGTGAAACGATTATCGGAAATGCACTTAAGGGCGTGCCACGCGATGATTATATTCTGGCGACGAAATTTCACGCCCATCGTCACAAGAGTGATGAGTTTGTGGGTCCAGAGGAAGTCGTCGATACTATTGAGCGCAGTTTGAAGCGTTTGCAGGTGGATTATGTCGATGTGATGCAGTGGCACGGTGTTCGTCCGCATCAGTATTCTGAGGCTATTGAGGGGCTGTGGCCCACGGTGGAGAGGTTGAAAGATCAGGGGAAGTTCGGGTTTATCGGGGTGAGTGAGACGTATGCCGAAGACCACAAACACGAGATGTTTTCTATGGCGCTGTCGGATGATTTATTCGATACGGCGATGGTGGGTTACAATTTGTTGAGTCCAACGCCCGAGCACGAGGTTTTGCCTATGTGTCAGGAGCGAGATGTGGGCGTGATTTGCATGGTTGCTGTTCGGCGGGCACTGGCCAGACCCGATGTGCTCAAAGAGCGCATTGCGTATGCAAAGGATAAGGGTTTGATTGCGCGAGATGCGCTAAAAGATGAGGATCCGTTGGGATGGCTGATCAAGGGCGATGTTACGTCGTTGCCCGCGGCGGGGTATAAGTATGTGAATGCACACCCCGCGATGGGTGTGGTGCTGTCGGGGACCGCTAATATCGAGCACTTGGAGGAGAATGTGAAGGCGATTCTCGGTTCGCCTTTGCCAGATGAAGATATGGCGCAGTTGCGGTCTATTTTTGGCGATGTGTGGGAGCCGTTGGGGAATTAAAGGAGTTTTTTTGAATAATCCAATTTCTGAGTGGAATCGGGACTTTCGGTTGCTGGCGCTTGCGGTTGCTTCGCAGGGGATTTTTTTTGGCGTGCAGTTGACGCTTTACAACAACTTTGTTGTTGATCGCCTGAATATCGACGCGCACGAATTGGGATATGTGGAAGCCCTGCGCGAGGTGTCGGGGTTTATGAATGCGTTTTTTGTCGCGCTGATGGTGCGGTTCGCGCCTCCTGTTGTGGCTGCGATTTCGCTGATGGTTATGGGTGCGGGCATTATGGCTTATGCCCAGGTTGATTCGGTTTTTTTGCTGGCGGTGTATTCGTTTGTGTGGGGTGTGGGGTTTCACTGCTGGCTCCCTATGGAGCAGTCGATGGCGTTGCTTTTTTCGCCAGAGGGTAAGAAGGGAAAATGGTTGGGGCAGTTGCGCAGTGTGAATAGTGTGGCGTGGTTGTTGTCTATTCTGATTTGTAAATTGGCTTATGATTTTGTCGGGTACAATGGTTTGTTTATTATGGCGGGTGCCGCTACTGTGGGCGGCGGTTTTGCCATTTTGTTTGCGTCTCGCAAGCGGCCACCCGACGAGCGGAGTTTTGTGTTTAAGCGGCGGTATGGTCTGTATTATGCGCTGAATTTTTTGCAGGGTATGCGGAAGCAGATGTTTATTACGTTTGCGATTTTTGCTCTGGTGAAGATACACGGGATGCCCGTGCATACGACGATGATTCTGGTGCTGATGAATCAGACGTTGATTACGCTGACTGCGCCGACGATGGGCAAGTTGGTGGATCAGTACGGCGAGCGGAAGATGCTGTCGCTCAGTTATATCGGGTTGACTTTTGTGTTTGTGGGCTACGCGGTGGTGACGCATCGACCAACGCTGTACGTTTTGTATTGTGTCGATAATATTATCTTTTTTGGCGGGATTGCGCTGACGACGTATTTGCACAAGATTGCGCCGGAGTCGGATCTCAAGCCGTCGCTTGCGATGGGTGTGACGATGAATCACGTGGCTTCGGTTGCGGCACCGCTTTTGGGCGGTTTCGCATGGCACTATTTTGGCTATCAGGTGATTTTCTTTAGTGGTGCTGTTCTGGCTCTGATTTCGCTGATTGTGAGTCAGTGGGTCGATCCCGAAGGGCAGCTTCAGCGGGAGCGAGAGGAGATGCCGGATGGCGTAGCTGCACAACCTGTGTCGTGAGTGGAGAGAGGAAGATGGCTGGTCAGGCGTTTGATACATGGGAACCGATTGTTGAAGATGACGAGGCGATCCGGGCGGCGTTGGAGGATGCGAATATTCCGGCGTTGATGGTTTCACTGGTGCATTTGACCGGGGATATGGGCATTGTGCGGGGGGAGATTCGTCCACGGGCGAGGAATCTGGCGGATCCACAGGCGGGTGTGAAAGAGGATCAGCAGGCGGTTGTTCGGGAGATTGCTTTTGAGGTGTTGAAGGCCTATCGGGATCGCGGTTGTACTCTGCCTCCTGCACCGGACCGGGCGCGGGTTTGGGAGATGATGAATTTTATGATTGGAGAGGAGATTCCCGAAGATTACGGGGCGTTTTTGGAGGGGGAGTTGTCTTTGAATGGCGAGGATCCTTTTGTGCCTCCGGGTATGGATGATTTGCCCGAGGATAAGAAGAGAGATTTTCGCGTGTTGATTATTGGGGCGGGGATGTCCGGGTTGCTGGCGGCGCATCGGCTTCAAGAGGCTGGGATTTCGTTTACGGTGGTGGAGAAGAATGCCGATGTGGGTGGGACATGGCTGGAGAATACGTATCCCGGATGCCGCGTTGATAGTCCGAATCATTCGTATTCCTATTCTTTTGTGCCCAAGAATTGGCCGCAGTATTTTTCTACGCAGCGGGTGCTTCTCGATTATTTCAAGCAGTTTGCAGCGGATTTTCGCCTGCGCGAGCATGTCCGGTTTCAGACAGAGGTTGTGTGCGGGCGTTTTGATGAAGAGGGCAAGGTCTGGAAGGTTGAGGTGCGGGACAAAGAGGGGGTGCGGCAGACGATTGAGGCGAATGCCATTATCAGCGCTGTGGGGCAACTCAATCGCCCGAAGTTGCCGGATATTGCGGGGCGCGAGTGCTATCGGGGGATTGCTTTTCATTCTGCGCGATGGCCGCGGGAATGCGATTTGGCGGATAAGCGCGTTGGGGTGATTGGTACGGGTGCGAGTGCCTTTCAGTTTGTGCCGGAGATCGCAAAACAGGCGCGCGAGGTTTTTGTGTTTCAGCGCACGCCGCCCTGGATTCAGCCCAATCCGCATTATCACGCGGATGTACCAGCGGGGCAACACTATCTTTTGAATCATGTACCGTTTTACGCCAAGTGGTTTCGGTTGTTTATGTTCTGGCGTTCGGCAGAAGGGATGCTCGGTGCGGCGAAAAAGGATCCGGCGTGGCCGCATCAGGAACGCGCGGTGAGCAAGGCGAATGACAAGGTGCGCCAGCGGATTATAGAATATATCGAGTCGGTGCTGGGCGATGATCCCGAGTTGATGCAGAAGTGTATTCCAGATTTTCCGCCGGCTGGCAAGCGCATGTTGTGGGATAATGGTCTGTGGTTGCACACTCTGAAGCGGGAGAATGTGCATCTTATTACGGATCCGATTGCGAGGATTACGGATTCTGGTTTGGAGACGCGGTCGGGTGAGGACTATGATTTTGATGTGCTGATTTACGGCACGGGGTTTCAGCCGAGTCGGATGTTGTGGCCGATGACGTTTGAGGGGGTTGGGCGCAGGGATTTACAGGCGCATTGGGATGGCGATCCTCGCGCGTATAAAGGTGTTTCTATTCCGGGATTTCCCAATTTTTTTTGTATGTATGGGCCAAATACGAATATTGTTGTGAATGGGAGTATTATCTTTTTTTCTGAGTGCGAGATGAGGTATATCCTGGGGTGTATTAAGCTTTTGATTGAGACGGGACGCGCTGCGATGGATTGCAAACGGGATGTGCACGATCGGTATAATGAGCGTATTGATGCGGGTAATCTGGAGATGGCCTGGGGTGCGCCAAATGTTCGGAGCTGGTATAAGAACGAGGCGGGTCGGGTGACGCAAAATTGGCCGTTTTCAATGCACGAGTTCTGGAAGCAAACGCGGGCGCCCGATCCCGAGGATTATGTGTTTGTTTAGATTCTCATGTTCTCTAACTATTTCACCATCGCATGCCGCAACCTGTGGTCGCACAAGCGCGATACGCTGATCAATTTGCTCAGTCTTATTGTGGGGCTGTCGTGTTGTGTGATGGCGATTGTGATTATTTATTCCGAGATGAGTTATGACCGGTTTCATCCGGATGTGCATCGCATTTATCGGGTTTTGCGGGAGCGGGTGAGCAATGAGCAGGTGCAGGTGCGGTGGCTGACTTCGGGGGCGCTCGCGCGGACACTTGAGGCGGAGATGCCCGAAGTTGAGTTGGCGTCCAAGAATCGCATTTATCCGGTTGTGGTGCGGTATGAGGACCGAGAGCTTACGCTGGTGCAGGGGCAGGTTGACGACCGGTTTTTTGAGCTGTTTCACTTTCCTTTTGCTATTGGTGATGCCAGCGCGTTGTCGCAGCCGTATCGGATTGCGATTACGCAATCAGCGGCTGAGCGGTTGTTCGGCGAGGCCGATCCCATAGGCAAGGTTATTACGATTCGCGAGCGGTATTACGGTGGCGATTATACGGTTGCCGCTGTTTTGCAGACGCCTCCGAGGTTTTCGTCCATTCGGTTTGATTTGTTGCATTTTACCAATGGGCGGACAGTGGAGGCTATTTTTGATTGGACGCAGTGGCGGGGGCTGGTGCAACAGGCGGGTATTGAGACTTTTGTGCGTTTGCGCGATGGGGTAGATGCAGGTGAATTCGAAGCAAAGATGTCGGGTGTTATTGAACGGCATATGGGTGCGGATGTGCGCCGCATTCTTTCGTTTCGCTTGCAGCCTCTTGCGCGGGTGCATCTGTATGGGATTCGGGATTACAATTTGCCTTCGGGCGGCAATGTGCAGGCGCTCTATCTTTTTGCGGTGATCGCGGTGCTGGTTCTGGCGATTGCGGCGATCAATTTTGTCAATCTCGCCACGGCGCGTTCGATGTATCGGGCGCGCGAGGTGGGGATGCGAAAGGTGGTTGGCGCGCGTCGCGGTCAGTTGGTTCAACAGTTTTTGTGCGAGACGGTTTTGCTCGCGCTTTTCGCTGTGGTTGTAGCCGTGCCTCTGGCGCGCGTCGCGCTGTTGGAACTGAGTGCGTGGACGGGCGCGCATTACGCTCTTGACGCGCCGATGCTGTTCGTGCTCTTGCCGGGTCTTTTTGCGCTTGCCGTGTTCGTGGGTTTGATGGCGGGAGTGTATCCCGCGTTTTATTTTTCGGGGTTTCGTCCGGCTGATGTGCTCAAGGGCGTCGCGTATTTGCCGGGTGCGCGGCTTCGGCAGGTTCTGGTTGTCGCGCAATTTGCTATTGCCATTTTGCTTATGATTGTTGCGGATGTTATTTATCGGCAGTTGGACTTTATTCAGCACAAGGATCTCGGTTTTGACAAAGAGCATCTCGTTTTGCTGCCGATCTTTAAGCTGGATCGTCGGCTCAAGACCAATGAGGATCCCTGGCTCGTGGCACAGTACAATACTGTAAAGCAGGCGTTTTTGGAACATCCCAATATTGTTTCGGCGTCTGCTTTTCGCTTTTTGCCCGGGCAAGATGGCGGTGGTTTTGTGCGGATTGTTAAACCGGAAGGTCAGGATCATACCGAGTGGCGAATGCCCGTGCAGGAGGCTGATGAAGATTTTTTTGCTACTTTCGGTGTGTCCATTATAGCTGGTCGCACGTTTTCGCCCGGGGTTGAGCGCGACCGCACGCATGCGTATATTCTCAATGAGACCGCTGTGCGCGCGCTTGGGTGGACGGTGGAGGATGCCGTGGGGCGGCGTTTTGGAAGGGCGCGTTCAGAAGATGATGCCAGGGGGACTGTGATTGGCGTGATTGCGGATTTTCACTACGCTTCTCTTCGTGAACCGATTGGTCCGGCGGTTTTTGCTTATCGGCAGTGGTTTTTCGATTATCTGGCGTTGCGGGTGCGCGATTTTTTAGCGGTTCGACCCTTTCTCGAGGAGACCTGGGATACATTTATGCCAGCCGATAAGCCCTTTGCGTTTACATTTCTCGATGAGGAACTCGATGCGATTTATCGGGCGGAAAGGGTTTTGGGGCAGGCTGTTATCGCTTTTGCCGGGTTGGTGTGTTTGCTGGCGTGTTTGGGTTTGTTCGGTCTGGCGGCTTTTACGGCTGAACGCCGCAAGCGCGAGATTGGTATTCGCAAGGTGCTCGGTGCGTCTATTTCAAGTGTTGTTTTGTTGTTGTCCAAAGCGTTTTTGAAGCTGGTGCTTGTCGCCAATCTCATTGCCTGGCCCGTTGCCTATTATTTTACAAATACCTATTTGCAAAATTTTGCGTATCGCACATCCCTGAGTTTATGGTCGTTTGTGTTGTCGGGTTTGCTCGCGCTTCTGATCGCACTTTTGACGGTTGGTACGCAGGCGTTCAGGGTTGCGCATACTAATCCAGTAGAAATACTGAGGCATGAATAGGTGTAAAAGTACTGTAGGAACTCACGCCTTTCTAACACGTATAATACTGAAATTGGTCACTACTACGGAGGTCCTCCTATGTTCTTCACACTTCTTCTCATCACTCTCGTCGTCGCCGCTCTCGTGTCTTTTATTGCCGTGCGTGCATTTAGCAGCGCGATCAATAGTATTCTTCACCGGCTTATTGACGATGCGATAGCAAGCGCGTGGGTGCGCTATATGAAGTTTGCGATTTTTGTGGTGGGTATTTCTGGCGGTGTGCGTGTCCGTTCACTGGAGCGTTATATTCTGCCGCAGGAGTCTTTCGATTCCGCAGGTGAATCCCGAGATATGCCTCCCTTTGAGTTGACTACCGAACGCTGGGTGCTCGAGATCTATCGCACGATTATCGAGTCCCTGCAATCTATCGCGTGGATGTTGCTCGTCTTTTTTATTGTTTCACTCGGTATGTACATTGTCGTGCGTATCTTTGAGATGCGGGGAGGGACGAACGAGTGATGAGTAGAGAGGGGCGATAAAGCGGTGGACATCGGATTGTAGCAATTTATATTAGGCGTTATTTGACGACGCAAAGGGGTCTTATGGAGAAAATAGAGAAAAAAGTGATACCGGGCTGGACCGGGAGATGCTATGAGGATTTCGAGGTGGGCGAAGTCTATCGAAGCCGGTTCGGGCGGACGGTGACGACGGCTGACAATCAGTTGTTTACACACCTGACCCTGAATACCAATCCGCTTCACTTTGACGAGGAGTACGCCCGCCGGACGCGGTGGGGAAAGATTCTGGTGAACAGCACGTTTACGCTCGCGCTGGTCGTGGGAATGAGTGTCCCGGACGTGAGCGAGCAGGCGATGGCGAACCTGGGTTGGAGCGAGATCCGGCTTCCAAACCCGGTATTTGTGGGCGATACGCTCTATTGCGAGACGGAGGTGCTCGCCAGGCGAGAGTCAAAGTCGTTCCCGGAAGCGGGCATTGTGAAGGTGCGCACGCGGGGCGTGAATCAGCACGGCCGCGTCGTCATAGATCTGATTCGCAGCGTGATGGTCTATAAGAGGGCGCATGCGCCGTTGGCGGATACTTTTCCCGAAATTCACGAGGAGAAAGAAGGGTGAAGTCGATGCGGTCCTGGCTTTTTGTGCCGGGGCACCGGCAGCGTATGATCGACAAGGCTCTGGGGCTGCCGGCGGATGTGCTGATATTCGATCTGGAGGACGGCGTCCCGGAGGCCGAGAAGGATGTTGCGCGCAGCCGTGTCGCTGCCGCGCTGGATGGCGCGCGTGGCGGCCCAATGCGATTCGTCAGGGTTCACGAGGCCGGTTCCTCCGAATTGGACGCCGATCTACAGGCGATGATCGCGCGTGCGGGGCTGCAGGGACTCGTGTTGCCCAAAGTGCAGGGACCGGCGGATGTGCTTCAGGTGTGCCAGTGGCTGGACCGGCACGAGACCAGAGCGGGTATTCCATCCGGAGGCGTCGGGCTTCTGGCAATCATTGAGAGTGCCCGGGGTCTGGTTCAGGCGCCTGCGATCGCATCCGTTACACCCAGGCTGGTGGGGCTTATGTTCGGCGCGGAGGATTTCGCGCTGGATATGGGCCTCTTTTCGCATCCGGGACAGGGATTGGTCAATTACGCTCGGTCGGCGCTGGCGGTGGCTTCAGCAAGCGGACAAATCCGGGCTATAGACAAGGTGTTTACGGACATCGGTGATCTTGACGGGCTGGCCGCGGAGGCGCGGCAGGCCAGGGATCTGGGGTTTGCCGGAAAAGCTGTGATCCATCCGGGTCAGGTTGGGGCAGTGAATGAAATTTTCAGTCCCACGGAGGTCGAGGAGAGGTGGGCACGGCGAATTGTTGAGGCTTTTGAACGGCGGGCAGACGAAGGCCCGGCGACTGTAGATGGCCGGATGGTAGATAGGCCGATTCTGGAACGGGCGCGATGGATCCTGGATCGTCTTGAGGGAAAGCCCAATGACCAGCAGGCCGATTGAAAAAGAAGAGGGTTAACTTGCACGATCAAAACCAACATCCTCCCCTGCATGGAATAAGGATTGTCTCGGTGGAGCAGTTCGGAGCGGGTCCGTGGGCAACGATGATGCTGGCGGACCTTGGGGCGGAGATCATCAAGATCGAGAATCCCGAGACTGGTGGCGATGTCGCGCGTTATGTGCCTCCCTATACCGCTGAACAGGATAGCGTGTATTTCCAGAGTTTCAACCGGAACAAGAAGAGTATGACGCTGAATTTGCAGCATCCAGGAGCGAGGGAGGCGTTGCATCGGTTGGTGGGGATTTCGGATGGGGTGTTCAACAATCTGCGCGGAGACCTTCCGGCCCGGCTGGGTCTGGACTATCCGGCGCTGAGTGCAATCAAGGCTTCAATTGTGTGTTGCTCGCTTTCCGCGTTCGGACGGCATGGGTCTCGGGCAGGCGAACCGGGATACGATTATCTGATGCAGGGATATGCCGGATGGATGAGTCTTACGGGCGAGCCAGACGGTCCACCGACGAAGACAGGACTTTCTCTCGTGGATCTCGGCGCGGGCACCATGGCGTCCTTGGGCATGGTCAGCGCGATTTTCCGCGCCAGACAGACGGGCTTGGGGTGCGACGTAGATGTGAATTTGTTCGATACGGCACTGGCGAATCTGGGATATGTGGCGGCGTGGTTCCTGACCAGAGGGTATCAGGCGCATCGGACGCCCGATTCTTCTCATCCGTCACAGATTCCGTCGCAGGTGGTGCCGACTAAGGACGGATGGCTCGTGATCATGTGCGCAAAGGAGAAGTTCTTTCAAAATCTAGTACGCGTTCTGGGGGTGCCGGAACTGGCGGAGGATTCCCGGTTCTGCTCTTTTGCGGATCGCCTAGAGAATCGGGATATCCTGGTTCCGATTCTGAAGGATCTATTTCGCAAGAAGACAACCGCCGATTGGCTGGCACTGCTCAAGGACAAGGTGCCCTGCGCGCCCGTGAATACGGTTGAGCAGGCTTTTGCCGACCCGCAGGTGGCCGAGGATAATATGATACTGGAGTTGCCGCATCCGGAGTTCGGAGCCGTTCGAGTGGTGGCGAGTCCCATAGATGTCGGCGGCGGATCGGTTGAACCCCGACACGGGCCTTCATTGGGAGAACACAACGAGCAGGTTCTGAGCGAATATCTCGGATATTCAATATCAGAGATTGAGAAACTTCGAAGCGACGGCGCCATTTGAATGATCGCATTCTGCTTTCAAAATCTGCAACACGAACGCCAGACGGTTCAAAATGGGGTTGTGGTTTGCGGCAGGATATAACACTTGGCGGTGGTTGACAGCATATAAATTTCTGTCTATGTTTGTAGCAAAATCAAATATCCATTTTGAAGTCACACATCACGTAAATACATGACGGAAAAAGACCCCAAAATTTTATCCCTGGATGAAATCGAGGAAATCGAAAAGCTCACGTTGCGTTGGATATTTCAAGCGGTTTATGATTTTGGAATGGAAGCACATGAAGTATTTTTTAGGTCGCCCGATAGTGTTAAAGATATTGCTGAAGATATAACGCGAGAATTGCTTGATCGGCTTTCCGGGTTTAATGTGCAACAGAGAGTATATGGAACAGTCGATTATAAAAAAGCAAGATATGTGATCCTCCCTGATCAAACCGTCAGACAGGCATTATTTATTGACTCAAAAGCAGAAAAGGAAAATCGTTCTGCAACGATTCAGATGTCACAGACTTCCATGTGGGTGAGACAAAGGCGATCTGGTGATCAGGTGAATGAAAAAGGATTCTTGCCAGAAATATCCAGATATGAAGATAAAAATTATCTCACAACGACATGCCTTATCCATTTTAGATACGATGACGATCATTTAGGTCGCCATCATTTGCGTGAAGTGACGATTGCAGCAATTCCAAATGGAAAATTGCAAGAAAAGTATAATCCAACGGTTGATGATGGTATCTGGCTGGCTGGTAGAAATGCACCGACATTAGGTGAAGATTTCAGAGTAAGAGTAGGCTTTAGCAGATTAAAGGCCAAGGCTTCGTGGCGAGTACAAACGCTTACCTATTGATCAAAAAGGATAGGAGTGTATAGGGTCATGGCAATCGTAAACTTGTTTAAATCACTTACACCAAACGCGATATATCACGGCGATTCGCAGGAGCTTTTGGGGAGAATTGAGCGGGAATCCATTGCGCTCAGTATCTGGTCGCCTCCGTATTACGTCGGGAAAGAATACGAGAAGGATTTATCATTTGAAGATTGGAAAAATCTTCTGCAAAAGGTGATTAAGCTACATTTTCCCATTGTGAAACCCGGCGGATTTTTGGTGATCAATATTGCCGATATATTGTGTTATAAGGATGATACGATGCCGAAAATTATGGCGGAAAACATTTCTCGTCGGAAAATTAATCTTACAAAAGAAGACATACTTAAGGTTGTACAACAGCATCCCAATTGGAATAGGTACAAACTTGCAGAACACTTTGGGTGCAGCGAGCAAACAA
>JAPOXY010000106.1 GCA_026706845.1 Gemmatimonadota bacterium | reverse complement strand
ACGACCTCTGGTACAAACACATCTATCATGATCCCTCGACCGGAAGACTTACTGGAATCATAGACTGGGGGGACGTCGAAATCACGGATCCCGCTAAAGATTTCTATGGGTTCTGGGTTTACGGAGAGTCATTTCTCGACGAGGTCCTGTCGCACTACGACTTCGGTGACGCGAATCTAAAGGACAGATCCTTTGAGCACTTTTGGGGAATCGCTATTAGTAGCTGGTTTAGCCGTCCCCCAGGCGGGCGATTCTTCAGGCGATCAACGTGGCAAGGTAGGCCGACCTCGGAATGGCCTATGGGGCAGGTGCGGTGAGGGCAGGTCCCAAGTGCTGAACAGGCTGCGGATCAAAGGCGATTTCCGCTAACCGGTATTTTCAGGTACATAGTAAATGCCCAAACTCAACCTGCCATATGAATTCATCTCGGTCCAACTGGCCTTTGCCAGACGTATGGCCGAATTGTCTCACAGACCCCTGGAAGACACCCTGATTGACTGCACAATGCTCCGGACACTTTTGAACATTCGAGTCACGAAAGAGACAGCGCAAGAAAGTGAGGCCTGGCAGAGCTTTTTGAGAGGGCTACGAAATGCGAGTGAGCCGGATCGCTGGGCATACGACCACTATCTCGAGCGCGAGAAAGACGAACCGCCAATCAATGTCCTGGACGGCTTTGGGTGTTTCTGGTACAGCTACCCCTTCCGGAATGAACCCAGAGTCCGTCTTCACTTTCGTAACGTTGACACTTCTGGAAAGGGCGCTCTGAGCCTTGAACGTGTCGGTGTCAGACGTCGTGAGCTAACCCGTCTTCTTCGAGACGTAAGGGAGAAGCATACGGAAGCAGAGACCGTGCGCGGAGGCTCGTGGCTCTACAACATCGATGCCTATCGCCGTCTGTTTCCACCGGAGTACCTCGCTTCGGCCAAGCCTGTTGGATATGAGCTTGCGTTCTGGGCGCTGTGGGGTCAATTTCTGCGCGGCGGATTCCGCCCGGATATTGAGGCGATTAATCGGTTCCAAACTGCAACCGCCATAGCCGACTCACCTGAAGAATGCGAACGTTGCTTTACCTACGAGGTTTTGCGGCCAGAATGCGACATTCAGCACTTCTACAGGCATTTCAAGATACTCGATATGTAACAAAGGAGCCTTCATGTCCGACTTCCCATCCCAATCGCGTTACGACAGCATGACATATAGACGGTGCGGCAACAGCGGTATTCAACTCCCCCTACTCTCTCTCGGCCTGTGGCATAATTTTGGCGGCATCGATGTGTTTGAAAACGGGCGTGCTATTGTGCGCACCGCCTTCGACCACGGCATCACGCACCTGGATCTGGCCAACAACTATGGACCGCCCTATGGCTCTGCCGAAGAGACCCTCGGTCGCATCCTCCATCTTGACCTATCGCTCTACCGGGACGAACTAATCATCTCCACCAAGGCTGGATTTGATATGTGGCCTGGACCCTATGGCAATTTTGGCTCGCGGAAATACCTTGTTGCCAGCCTCGATCAAAGCCTCAAACGCCTGGGGGTAGATTATGTCGATATCTTCTACCACCATCGCCCTGATCCCGACACGCCACTTGCAGAAACCATGGGTGCTCTCGATTTCACCGTCCGTTCAGGTCGTGCCCTCTATGTTGGCATCTCCAATTATCCGCCTGACCAAACCAAAGAGGCAGCGCATATCCTGCGCGACTTAGGTACGCCCTGCCTGATCCATCAGCCCAAATACAATCTGCTTACCCGACAACCTGAAAACAATGGCCTCTTCGACGTACTGCAAGAGGAAGGCATCGGCTGCATCGCCTTCTCCATCCTCAACAGCGGCATGCTCACCGACAAATACCTGGACGGCATCCCCGCAGACTCTCGTGCCGCTCGCCCGGGTCACCCGCTCAAAAATCGCCTCAACAAAGAATTCCTCGGCAAAATCAGCAAGCTCAACGACCACGCCTGCGCCCGCGGCCAAACCCTCGCCCAGATGGCCATCGCCTGGGTCCTCCGCCAGGAGGCAGTCACGACCGCGCTTTGCGGAGCCAGCCGCCCCGAACAAATCGAGGACAGCGTCGGTGTACTCGAAAACCTGAATTTCACCGAAGATGAACTCCAGACAATCGACAATATCTTAGCGATGTAAATGACCTGCTGAGATTACTGTAACAGTCCGTTAATCCCATGGTGATGAGAGTAGCCTGATCGGGAGTTGCGCATTGAAAGTCGAAAATCTTCCAACTGCTGTCCAAGCCCATCTGGCGGGTTTTGAGTCAGATGGGGAAAATCTCCGGACAGCATCGTGTGCCGACGTGTTCCGGTACACTCACCCACGCAAACAGAATTTGTTCCTCAAAGCACGAGATACGCGTGCGGCACCACAAGAATCCGATCTTCTGGCCGAGAAAACGGCAATGTCCTGGCTCCAGGGAAAATTGAACGTTCCTCGCGTGGTCTGCTTCCACGAAAAAGGTAATACTCAGTATCTGCTCATGACCCAAATCACTGGTGTATCAGGGATCCACCAGGATGCCAAAAGTGATGTTCCGGGTCTCGTACGCCTGTTTGCTCAGGGCCTTCGTGAAATTCACGCAATAGCAGTCGATTCGTGCCCTCTGGATTGGCGAATGGACCGCTATTTTGCGTGGGCGACAGACTTGATTGACTCAGGCGTACTGGACGGTCAGATACCAGATGGCGAAACGAGGAATGTTCTCCGGAATGAGCTGGACAGCATACGAGCCGACCTGCCACCAGAGGACCTGGTATTCACCCATGGGGATTATTGCCTACCCAACGTAATGATCCACGATAGTCGTTTAAGTGGCTACATTGATTTGGGCTATGCGGGCGTCGGAGATCGGTATCTCGATTTTGTCGCAGCTCACTACACCATTCGTAGAAATCTTGGACATGAGTGGATTCCTTTGTTTTTTCAGGAATATGGGCAGGAATTGGATCAGGCCAGATTGAGCGTATATCAAAGAATCCATGACTTTGCCGACTGAGAAAGATTCGGATACGTTGCTTGATTCAGCCCCTAAAATCTTCCAAAGAGGTTTAATTTTCAATGAAGAAGATTCCATATGGAAACGACATCTATCTGGAAAAAAAATGTGTTGCTTAATTTTTAGGCTTGAATTCACATCATTTATGATGTATCATTTTATATGAATCGAAAATGGTACATCATCTATTATGAGACCTCAGATGGGCATTGTCCTGTTCAGGAATTCATAGACGCCAGGAAAGAACGAAATCAAGCCAAAACGCTCAGTTGGATTGCACAGCTAGAAGGTCAAGGCCCGAATCTGCCCAGGCCCTATGCAGACCTGCTGGAAGATGGAATACATGAACTGAGAGTGAGACTATCTGGAGATCAAGTAAGGATTCTCTATTTCTTTTGCTTCAGAGATTTTATTGTCTTGACCCATGGGTTTGTGAAGCGAACAGGGCGTGTGCCTCAATCTGAAATTGATTTATCCAAAAAGTATCGAGCTGATTTTCTGGCTCGCTATGACGAACAGAAATTAAAGGAGGAATTCAATGAGGAGTTTTAGGAACCATCTTAAAGAAAAGCTAAAAGACGAGCGTTTCCGGCGAATTTACAAGGAGGAGAAGCAACTGGCAGAGCTATCGCTGAAGATCTATCACCTACGCGAACAGATGGGCCTTTCCCAAAAGGAAGTTGCCAGACGCGCGACGATCACTCAGCAGCAGTTATCGAAGGTAGAGAATGGGATCAATTGTAATATGACGACCTTTTTGAAAGTGTGCCAGGCACTTGACTTAAATATTGAACTGGAGCCGCTCCAAGCAGATCGACTGTGAGCGAAGAAATATAAAAAACGAGGGTGCGTTTGCACGTCTATATGCGCCCGCGACATTCCTTGTGGATAGGCTTCTCTCACTCGTGGCCTTCTGTGCTGCTTTTTATTTGATCAAGGGTGGAGAACGGACCTCATCGGAGCACAATCTGGGCGTTTTTCGCAGCCTTGGTGCAACCTTTGGGAATAGCCGCGTATTTGTCTATCTTCTGATGGGGTTCGCAGGTCTGTTTGCCTTCGGGATTTTCGGAGTGTTTGTGCCCACAAAGGGCGAGGTGTTGGGACTCGATGCGTGGGAAATCGGTCTAATTCTGGACACACGCATATCTTTGAAGTGACCGAAGGGGTGACCAGAGAATACCAGATTTCGCCTTCAGATTTTGGGATAGCCAAACGGGATTACAGTACGATTCCAGGTGGTGATAGTGACGAGAATGCAGAAATCTTCCTATCTCTTTTACAGCACCAAACTCCCGAACCGATTCTGGATCTGGTGTGTTTGAATGCCGGTGCAGCTTTCTACTGTTTTGGACGCACAGATTCGATTGAGAAAGGCTTTGATCTGAGCAAAGATCTCTTCGCAAAAGAGTTGGTTCAAGAGAAATTTCTTGAATATAAACGACTGTCCAGCAAGCAGAAGTGAAAGACAAAAAAATAGAAGGGTGTGAGGGCTGTCCCTCTATTTCTTCACTGATGACAAAAACATCTCCCAAATCCCACCCCGCTAAATCGCGCACAAAAAGCAATATCCTCAATTGCCAACTTTCCTCAATAGCTCG
This sequence comes from Gemmatimonadota bacterium, assembly GCA_026706845.1. NCBI lineage: Bacteria > Pseudomonadati > Gemmatimonadota > Gemmatimonadota bacterium. Next base: position 9,489 of record JAPOXY010000106.1, on the reverse strand, counting down.
GTCGGAAAACCTAAATCCCCTTCCATTTGTCTAAACCACATGAATCTTGTCTTCCTCACCCTTATGACTTGTAATGCCCAGATCAGGAGGCAAAAACGGTGGAGAAAGCCAAACAGGTGCGGTGGTCATGCGCGATAATTTGGGTCCCAATTGTGCTGCTGGCTCTACCGCTTTTCGCTGAAACGCAAAGCTCGACGCGTACCATCAGTGCCACATGGACGGATAATCCCCCTATTATTGATGGCGAACTTACAGACAGTGTCTGGCAACGCGCCCAAATTGCAACCAATTTCTTTCGCGCAAAGGAAGGAAGCATCCATCCGGCGCAATTGAATACGGAAGTCAGAATTTTGTACGATGAGCACATGCTCTATATCGGCGTATATTGCGATGAGCCGGACATGAAGAGTTTGCGCGAGACGAAAATTCGCCGGGATTCCGCGATCTGGCAGAATGACTGTATCGAAGTGATGCTTGATACCTATCGCGACCGTCGCAACTGCTACGTTTTTGGAATCAACACGCTCGGCACACAGATGGACGAGCGGGTCAGTAATGAGAGTGTCTTCGACCTGAGTTGGGATGCAAAATGGGAATCAAAAATAAAAAAATACCAAAATCACTGGACCGCAGAATTTGCGATCCCGTTTCGCATGCTCCGTTTTAATCGACACAATACAACGTGGGGAATCAACTTTTGGCGGACACATCCGATAAATGGTCAATCCTATTCGTGGGCACGCACCGATTTTTTCGGGCGCGTATCAGAGTTTGGCGATTTGACCGGATTGAATTTCGGAAAGATCAAAACAGAGCAGAAGATCGGTATTCTCCCCTACGGGACCTATCGTGCAATAGAAAATCGTTCCAATGACCACGATGGTGGTTTAGACCTGATTCTCCCGATCTCGACGCACCTCACCTCGAATGTGACTTTCAATCCCGATTTTTCACAATTGGAAAGTGACCCGACGCAAATTAACATATCAAGTGACCGGGAGTTGTCTCTCCCAGAACGCCGTCCATTCTTCAGGGAAGGTGCTGAACTGTTCAGGCTGCCGCTCAATTTATTCTATACCCGCCGCGTTCAAGAAATCGATTTTGGTGTAAAAACAGCAGGTAAAATTGGCGGTTCTAATTTCGCGGTCATCAACACGTACGGCAAAATGATCGATCGGTATGATGCAGATAAAAAAAAGCAGGCAAATCTTTTGGGCGGGCGGGTTAATTACGACATCGGCGAGCGCACTGTCATCGGCGCAATGGGAATCCATAAACACCAGGCAGATCGAGATGTGGCACTCCTATCGCTCAATGGTCGATTTGGACTTCATCGAGACTGGACTGTAACGTCGCAGTATGCTGTCGATTTCATCGATGGCGAAACGCATCGGGCGTATCACACCGCGATGGAATGGCTTCATGAAGGTTGGCTAACCGAAATTGCGTTTGAAGAAATTCAGGACGGTTTTCGTCCAAATGAGATGGGACTCGAAGATGAGGCATTCCGTCGGGGCCGTGCTCGCGTGAGGTACAGACACGAGTTTCCAGAGGCGAATCTCGTGCAGTCATTTGGTGTTGATATGCGCCATTTTTACCAAACCAATGCACAAAAATTGCTGCGGGAACGGCGGAGTGAGTTCCGTTTTGATATTGATATTGGCCGATTTGATTTCTTCACCTATGGTGGGTTTGGCATGCTCCGCGAAGTCGGTCAACTTTTCGATACCAGGTTTATCGGCTCAGTGATTGATTATCAGGCACCGTGGTGGCACCTGGAGGTTGCAAATCGTTTCGGAACCCGTCGAGACGATTTCAACCGATTTACCAGCTTCTCTGCAGGTGTCAACCTCTTTGGCAAGTTGACCGCTGATCTCGACCTGGATAATTTCTTTTGGCGTACACATCGAAATACGCTAATTTTCCGGCTCCGCAGTAACTATCAATTGACCCAAAAGATCGGTTGGCGCATTTTTTTTGAACGCGTAGATGAACGGTTGCAGGATGAGATCAGCTACAATTTCAACGCAATCTTTGACTACGAGTTCACCCCAGAAAGCCACTTCTACTTTGTGTTTGTTGATAGACTCCCAGGTGGACGAGCTGTGTTTACAAAGCTCGCGTATCTTTTTGAAGTCAGTTTCCCAGATTTTGGTCGATTTTATTAAGAAGCTGTTTTAAAGAAGAATCAATGAAAGAGTCAGAGAGATCAAGAGGCAAGCAGGAAAGCGTACGTCGGATGGGACGCACCGATTCGTACTTGATCTGTGCCACCCCACGCACAGGCAGTACCTTGTTGTGTGGATTGCTGGCGTCTGCGGAAGTCGCGGGTCGTCCTGAGTCATACTTCCGCCAGCCCGACGAGCAAATGTGGGCCGCCCGATGGGACATTGTCCGCTCGTCTGATGGGATCTTTGAATATTCCGAATTCGCGCGAGCGGCCCTTGCTGCAGGCAGGACCGAGAATGGCGTGTTTGCCGCAAGGATTATGTGGGGAACTTTGGACTATATGGTCGACAGATTGGGCACGGTCTATCCAGCTATCACTGGTGGCGATATCGACCTATTGAACCGAGCGTTCGGCCATACGCGCTTTGTCTATCTCCAGCGCGACGATGTTCTGGCGCAGGCCGTCTCCTGGCACCGCGCCGAGCAAACCAACGTCTGGTTCGAGACTGATCAGGCGAGATCGGAACAGCCAAAACAAGAACCCAGGTTCGACTTCGACCAGATCTGCAAGTTGGTTCAGATGATCAATGAGCACAATGCAGCATGGCGGGCGTGGTTTGCTTCGGTTGGTATTCAGCCTTACCTTGTGCGGTACGAAGACCTTGCGACCGATCCCGTCGGTGTGACCTGTGGCATCCTTGACTTCCTCGGCCTCAAGCTACCACCCGGGCGCGAGATTCAGACACGCCACAGGCGTCTGGCTGACGACCTCAATGCCCAATGGATTGACCGCTACCGAGCTGAGCAAGCAGAACGCTTGAGTGTGTCTTCGGAATCTGAAAAGGGCAAATATGAGTCATTGGATCCCATCTCCCTGATAAAGGAGGAAAACATGGCAGATTCCCTGCATTTCGTCCATATCAGTGACACACACTTAGGACATTTGAGAGATTGGGTCGCGTTAGGCAACAATCCATTCCGTAATCTATTGCGGGTCCTTGAAGCTATAAACAGCCTGCCGACGCGACCCCAATTTGTGATTCATACAGGGGATGTAGCGAATCATAATACTGAGGTCGCCTACGAACTGGCGGCAGAAGCATTTTCTCAAATCAACGTCCCAATCTACTTTGTAACAGGCAATCATGACACGCGTGATTATATGCGCGTGCATCTAACAATGGGTCCTAAAGAGGATGTACTATCCAATTCAGACCTGAACTGCTATCGATTCTCATATCAGGGCGAACGGTTTCTGGTGTTAGATACCCAGCAGCCATACGAAGAGGCCGGTCACTTTGGTAAAGTAACAAAAGATCAGCTTGATTTTGTTCGCGCGGAGGTTAGCCAGCAGAACGGCTCGTTGACTGTTTTTATGCATCACTCGCCCCTCGATTTGGATTCCAAGTGGTATTCTAGAGACGTGGGCATGCTTAATGGTACTGAATTGCATGAAGCACTGTTGCCTGCAAGAGAGCGTCTTCGAGGTGTTTTCTTCGGTCATGTTCATCGGGGGACCCATATCCACAAGGATGGCATTGCCTATATCAGTGTAGGCAGCACCTTTTGCCAACTCAACTATTGGCCTAATGAACAGGAAGTGAACTTTGACGAAGAGCACCCGCCGTGCTTCAACTTTGTCACCTTTCATGAGGATAGGATGATTGTCAAGGAGCATTCGGTCTCTCTAAAAGAAATGCTCGCACCCACCAAACCCAACACCTTCAAAACAGCTTCCTAGAGACCTCCGCACCTGGGATTGCTGTTGAGACATACTTACAGGGTAAAATTGGAGGTTCTCATGCACAAGATGGTGGAGAATATAATCCCGATTCTCAGCTGCTCAGACTTTGACAGCAGTCTGGAATACTATCAGAACGCTTTGGGTTTCAGGGTGGATTGGACGCACGACGGTTCGTTTGCATCCGTGAGTCGAGATGATTGGACGATATATCTCAGTGCCAATCCAGTCGGCGAGGCACATGGTACGGTTTGGATAGGCGTCGAAGACATTGAAGGACTTTATCATGAGCTTACATCGTCGGGCGCGCACATAAGAGGAGAGTTGATCGATAATCCCTGGGCGTGCGAGTTGCATGTCGTAGATTTGGACGGCAACCTGCTCCGTTTTGGAGGTGAACCACGAACCGGCAAGGGTTAGCTAAGTGATACACCAGTCTCGGATTGGGCAACGTCAGTTAACAGCACGATTTGCGCCTTGGCTTTTTGGCAATACGCTGCGCGAGTTCGCAAACCGGCAGGACATTATATGCCTTGGCAGCTTTTTGACTGAGCATGCAGGAATGCGGGGATACAGCAGAACCGTAGAGACATTTGGAGATCCAAAATGGACGATCGTGCGTTTTCAGAGATTCGGGATATGCTGGATCAAGGGATTGCCATCAAGAAGACGCGGGAGCAAGTTAACCAGGGTTTTCGGGATGTGGCCGACGCTTTCAATTTTTTTCCAAATGCGAGCAAGGTCTCACCCGACTTCCAGTACACGCACGAACTCATGTTCCGAACTATGGCCACCCTTGTTCCCCCCGCCCCTTCCGTTCTGGACCTGGGAGCTGGTACGGGCAGGCTCTCGAAGCTTGTTTTGAGTCGGTTTCCCCAGAGCCAGGTTACGCTCTTGGATGTATCGGAAAAGCTTCTGACGGAAGCAGCGAGACAGCTAGAGGAGATCGGTGCCGAGTTCAGAACCGTTGTCGGGGATTTGTTCGCAGATGATGACGTACAACTTGAAGCCGATTCGTTCGATTGTGTGGTCTCATCGTATGCGCTGTGTCATGGCAGGCTAGAATCGGAATACGAGGGTCTATACACACGGATTCGCAGTTGGATCAAGCCAGGCGGGTGCTTTCTGTGTCTTGATCACGTTCACGGCTCAAAAGCAGAACTGACCATGCTTGGATTCGAGGATTGGGCTGAGTTGCTTCGACGAAACTTTCCAGAAGATAGAGTTGAGCCGATCCTGAAGAACTCTTTGATAGAAGATTCTCCATTAGATATTCCTCATCATCTCTCTCTGCTATCAAAAGTCGGGTTTGAGAGAGTTGATGTGCTTTGGAAGAAAGGTCTGTTCGCTCTCTACGGAGGCTTCGGAAAGGCGGAAGAAACCCGACCCTGATCTTCCCTTACCGTTTCTTATGCGATCCAAACCTACCACAGGCATATAACAGGTCCACTTGTGCTGTGGCGCATTTGCGCCATGGTCTTCAGCAACCCGCTTTGCAGGTTCGCAACCCGCGAGAATGTTACACGCAAACCGGATTCGCATCTTAGGCTGGAAAGGGAAATGATTAAGAGCTTACACCACGCACAGATTACGGTACCCAGGGGCGCTGAGGATGCTGCGAGGGAGTTCTATTGCGGCATTTTAGGGTTACCCGAAATCGAGAAGCCGGAATCGCTTAAGGCCCGAGGTGGATTGTGGTTGCAAGTCGGTGATCGCCAGGTTCACGTAGGAATCGAAGAGGGCGTGGATCGGCTGGCTACCAAGGCACACCTGGCCTACGAGGTGACAGACATCTCTTTTTGGAGGTCTCTGCTTGCTGAGGCGGGCGTCGAGATAGAAAAATCCATCGCAATTCCCGGCATCAATCGCTTCGAATTTCGGGATCCTTTTGGGAATCGAGTTGAAATCCTCATGCAGACTTAGGTAGTGTCTGAAAACTCGGTTTTACGCCCAAAAAGTGTAGCGCGTCCAGACGACTCGGTACACCATGTCGGCATTGTCTATAATGTGACTGTTGGTTTGCTCGATCTCAGGTTCGAACAAGACGGCTCAACTGATCGTTGCGAGTAGTGCACCGAGAGTCGGACCCGGTCCTTGCCCCTCACTCCGCTGGGGGCATTCGCAGTTGACTTGGCCTGGTCGAGGCCTTAACCGCGTTCTGTTGGTGAAGTGGAGGCAACGCACAACAAGAAGTTCAAGTTCGTTCAGTATACTTGAGCATAGAGAAAATTTCGCTGGAAATGACCGGTATCGGAAGCTATATTGTTACGAGAGTAGCCAAACCGAAGTCGATTCGAACCGTACATATTATTCTGGAAAATTTGACTCCAGATGAAGAATTGGCCTGAATTCGACGGAGATCAAGAGGCACTGGAACACTGGCTGATCAAGCGGGACAAAACACGACGTGGAATAGTAGAGGTGGTCAGCGATGATTCAGAACGATCAGGAGCTTGATGCGACCAAGGAACGCATCCAATATTTTCAGCGACAAGTAGAAAAGCTTCGACAGGTCGAAACCAATCCACAGAACTATTGGTTATCGGCAGGAGGCTATCTGGCCGAAATAGATCGGATGAATCTCGAGGTGAGAGAGTATCTTTCGCTTTATCCAAGTGAACGAAGAGAGCGGGTTACCTGAGTTTATTATAGAACAAGTTTTGTGATATAGATCCCCGTTCAGTAGGTTCTGACGGGGATTTTCTTTGCCAAACACACCGTTGTTGCGCTGCGTCGCCCTACGCCCAAAAACAAGGACATCTCATGAATTTCACGGTTGTTCTTGAATATACTCCGCGCAGCCCCCAAGATGAATTGCCGTTCACAGAGGAGACATTCTGTCGGCGTAGTATCCCATTTACTTTCAACATCAAAGAAGTGGGGATTGCTTTGGTTGAGTTGTGGGATTTTGGTTGGGATGATGGCCCCTTTGACGAAGAACTTGGCGACCGCAGTTTTGAACGGGGTCGCTCCCATGCAAAAAGAAAACGCCGTATTATCGAGACAAAAATCGGGCCATTAGTAAATGCACTTCGCAAAATGGAATTGGAGGAATCTATGGCAAACTTGAATGGAAAGATCGCCCTTGTCACTGGAGGAAGTAGAGGATTGGGACAAGGAATCGCTCTTGTCTTGGGGGAACATGGATGTACGGTCTATGTTACTGGTCGTAGCACAAAAGAAGACTCACAACGCCCTGAATGGCCTAATGCAACAATTGATAAAACAGCACAATTGGTGACAGAGATGGGTGGAAAGGGAATCCCAATTCAATGTGATCATACAGATGATGATCAAGTCAATGGCGTTTATGAACAAATCAAGGAGGAGAAGGGTTATATTGATATTCTTGTAAATGTCATCTGGGGCGGCTACGACAATATGGAGAATTTCAGCAAGCCCTTCTGGGACCAGCCGAATTGGCGCATTGATAAAATGTATCAGACAGGCGTTCGCACCTCATACACTGCTTGTCGAATAGGTGCAAAACTAATGCTTCCTCGAAAACAAGGACTGATCATCAATATTACTTTCTGGGATCAAGACAAATATCTTGAACCAGTGCCCCAGGACTTTGCTTTGACTGCAATGGGTCGGCTTATGTTCGCTATGGCTCAGGAATTGAAGCCTCACAATATTGCATCTATTGCTCTTTCTCCAGGCTTCATTCGAAACGAAGGGATGTTATCCCAAGAGGAAATTCGAGGTGAATATCAAAGGCCACCTGTTGTCTCTCAAAATCTACCACCAAAAACTGAATCAACCCAATACGCAGGTAGAGCTGTCGTCGCCCTTGCTTGCGACCCGGATATTATATCACGAACAGGGCAGGTTCTCAATGTTGGAAACCTATCTCGTGAATATGGATTTACAGATATCGACGGTACGCAGCCACCCCCTTACCAGATTGAATGGACGGGAAAGCCTTGAATCCGTTCCAAAAGAAGCACTGTTTTGACTATAGACAGAGGTTTAATTTTTAATGAAGAAAATTCTATTTGGAACGGCTAATAAAGAAAAAATTCGTCATGTTAGACATATTTTATCGCCGTTTGCAATTGAAATTCTGGACCCTATCCAATTGGGACTAAAATTAGATGTAACTGAAGACGGCGATACCCCTGAAAAGAATGCGATCAAAAAGGCAATAGCTTATTATCAAACATCGGGCCTCCCATCTTTTGCGATCGACTCTGGGCTGGTGATCAATGGATTGTCAAATGAGGAGCAACCCAACGTTTTTGTCCGGCGAATTTGCTCCCAAGATCAAGAGATTACAGATCAGCAGATTATTGACCATTACATAAAAAAAGTACGTTCTGTTGGTGGCTCAACTTTTGGCATCTGGCACAGTTGTATTGCTCTGTTTCATAGTGAGGCTACTCCCCTTCTTCACAGTTGGCAAATGGAAGTGCTATTTACTTCAAATCAAAGCCAAAAAACTACTCCTGGTGCGCCTCTCAATTCGATAATGTGCGATCCTGATAGTAGATGTTATTTTTCAGACATGGCTTATATAAATAGGCCGGATTCCAGGGTTATTATGAGTTTTTTTGATCGCAATCTGGATAAGTGGTAAAATTGTCACACCTACATCGGCAATGGCAGCCGTTTCACACTCAAGGCAAGCTTCTGGATAAAAGGACTATCTGAATAGGAAGCACTACCTATGATCTCGAAATACATTGATAAACTCAGAGAGGGTGAATCTCTCCAAGCCGATGAGGCTGAACAATGTCTGAGTGCAATCCTGGAAAGTAACCTGCCAGACGAACAGATCGCAAAACTGCTCATAGCGTTCTCTGAGAAGGGCGAGACTGCCGATGAAATTCTCGGATTTTCGAGAGCTTTATTGACCAGAGCAAGACCTGTACCACTCTCTTCCGACGTCATTGATTCGTGTGGTACAGGTGGAAGCGGTTTAAATCGATTCAACGTATCGACAACCGCCGCGTTCGTTTTATCTGCTGGCGGCGTTCCGGTTGTGAAACACGGCAATAAAGGCTCAAAGAGACCGAATGGAAGCTTTGATTTGCTGGAAAAACTCGACTGTGAGTTTGATTTCAGAGATGACCGTTTAGAGGACATTTTCAGGAGAACGAATGTATGTTTTCTATTTGCTCGCACATACCATCCAGTAATGAAAAAAGTTGTAACTGCCAGACAAATGGTTGACAGGAGGACAATTTTCAATCTCAGCGCTCCATTATGCAATCCTGCCAATCCTCAATATCAGATACTCGGAACAATTGATGTCGATATGGGCAGACAACTGGTAGAAGTCCTCCGCCATCTTGGGCGTAAACGCTTTTTGATTGTTATCGGAGAGCCAGGGATTGATGAGATCTCCATTTCTGGACACACGCATATCTTTGAAGTGACCGAAGGTGTGACCAAGGAATACCAGATTTCGCCTTCAGATTTTGGGATAGCAAAACGGGATTACAGTGAGATTTCAGGTGGTGATAGTGACGAGAATGCAGAAATCTTCCTGTCTCTTTTACAGTACCAAACTCCCGAACCAATTCTGGATCTGGTGTGTTTGAATGCCGGTGCAGCTTTCTACTGTTTTGGACGCA
>JAPOXY010000105.1 GCA_026706845.1 Gemmatimonadota bacterium | reverse complement strand
TCTACGCCCAATGCGAGCGGACGCTGGTTTAAGGGCGTGGCAAATGTGCTGTCAATAATCGTCTTGACCCGATGCCTTCTTCCAATATCGACCAGCTTTTCCAGATCGATCACATTGAGATGTGGATTTGTCGGAGATTCAGAAATAATCACCCGCGTGTTATCCCTGACCGCACCTTCTAATTCGGCATAATCACCCGCGTGAACAAATGTGGTTTCAATGCCAAATTTTCGCAACACCATCTGGCAAAATTGTGCGGTCTTGCGATAGCAATCATCCATAATCACCGCGTGATGCCCGGTTGAGAGCATGCCCAGCAGTGTAGTCGTCACAGCACTCATGCCCGACGAAAATAAAATAGCGGCCTCTGCGCCTTCCAATTCTGCGAGCTTGGATTCTGCGGCATGCTGTGTTGGATTGCCGTAGCGTCCATAGTCGATCTGTGGATTTTTGCCCGCTACAAATGCTTTAACCGCCTGCGTATCTTCAAATACATAAGTCGATGTCTGGGCAATGGGCACTGTCAGAGATTTTCCCCAGTGTCCCCTTTCTTCACCTGCATGAACAGCCCGTGTTCCCGAACAGGGCGCGTGCGTTTCGCACTTTTCAGACATGCGCCATCTCCAAAAAAAAAGCGGAGCCACAAAAGCCCCGCGCAGTACGCAAAAAACCGGACTAAAAAGCCCGGTTTTGGGAATAACTTTTTAGCGACTTGTTTAAAGTGGCTGCAATATGCCGCAAATCACCACTCACTATAGCTATGTTTTGGGAATGTAAACAAAACCTCCAACCATGTCAACTATCGGTTGGCTTCAATCCGATCAAAAATCGCCTTTTTTACCGCATCGACTTTGGGAGGCAACACAACGGGTTCATTTCGGTAATGCGGGCTGACACCCCAGTCCTGTAACTGATCCCGATGATACCCGAGCTTAAATTCGCTAAACTTCAACCCGTGAGCCGTTGAAATCACGATCACCCGATCGCTTTTCTGAATCACACCCCTGTCAACCAACTTGAACAATGCTGCGAAAGCCACCCCGGTATGCGGGCAGGCAAACAAACCCGTGCGGTCGGCACGCGCAGCCGCATCGGCCAATTCCTCCTCGCTGGCTTGCTCCACGACACCACCGAATATTTTGAGCGTTTGGATCGCTTTTTCCCGACTCACTGGATTGCCGATCTGGATTGCACTCGCCAATGTTGGCTGTGCCTGAATCGGTTCAAAACTATCAAAATTCTTTTCAAAACTCTGGTACAGTGGGTTTGCCCTATCGGCCTGGGCAACCGCAATGCGCGGCAACCGGTCAATGAGACCGAGGGCTTCCATTTCGAGAAAACCCTTACCAAGCGCACTCACATTGCCCAAATTTCCGCCGGGAATCACAACCCAATCGGGCACGTCCCAATCAAATTGTTGCACCAATTCGATGCTGATCGTTTTTTGTCCCTCTACCCGCAGTGAATTCATCGAATTGGCCAAATAAATATTCTCCTCGCGGCAAATCTCCTGCACGAGCCTCATACATCCATCAAAGTCAGTCTCCAAACTCAGCACCAGCGCACCATTGGCCAGGGGTTGCAAAAGTTGTGCGGTCGAGATTTTGTCCCTCGGCAAAAAGACCACCGATTGTATGCCCGCCGCCGCACAATACGCAGCCAATGCCGCCGAGGTGTCCCCAGTAGATGCACACGCAACCGCCGGAATACGCGCCCCCTCAAACAGCATCTGTTTCACCATGGATACCAGCACCGTCATGCCCAAATCTTTGAACGACCCTGTATGGCTGTTACCGCATTGCTTAACCCACAAATCCTCAACGCCAATTTCGCGTCCCAAACGCTCGGCCCAAAACAGATTGCTCCCCCCTTCGTACATCGACACCACATTGTCTTCGTGAACCACGGGACAGACCAGTTCTTTTTTGCCCCACACCGAACTGCCATAAGGCCATTCCGTCGTCATATAACGCTTATCAAACAACCCGCGCCAATAACTGCCCGACCTGCGTTTGAGCACTTCCATATCGTGCGCCACTTCGAGCAATCCCCCGCACGTTGGACACGCGTAAATCACATCCGTCAGCGCATATTGCCCTTCGCATCCTCGAAAACACCGAAACCACGCATTATAAGTTGTATCGTCCATAATCACCGCCATTATAGATGATTCCTCAAATCCGCTCCAACGCACGCGCCTCAATCCAGCCGCCGAGGCCCGAGCGCAGGCGCACCAGCAACCATCCCCCTTCAACTCGCTCAATCTCGACCTTTGTACCCTCGTGAAGTGCGAACACCTGTAAAAAATCGGGCCCTGGCCCACTGCGACCAATGGCCTCATCCACCAGAATGATAGCTTTGGGAATGCTGTGTTGATGCGCCTTAAACGCCAGCATAGCCGCACTGCTCAGAAGACCACCTACAAAAACCACCAGCAACCCGCCCCACAGCAAACGACGGACAGGCACAAAAATCCAACACACCGCCACACCGCCCAGCAAAAAAACAAACACACAAACCATAACTGCCAGCGCATCGAAGGTGAAAAACGCAAAAATCGCTTGCAAAACCCGCGTCAAAATATTGACCTCATCTTCGCTTTCTCGATCTATCTTCAGGGCATTGGCAAACTGCAAATTCGTCAGAACATCCCGATCACCCGGCATCAAATTCAAAGCGCGTTCATAAGATAAAATCGCACGCCCGAGTTGCGCATTTTTAAAATACGCATTGCCCAGATTATAATATACCTCGCCGTTGTTCAGCCCCTGTGCGATAACGCGCTCATAAGCCGAAATCGCCGCATCAAAATCCCCGGCGCGATAGTGCTCATTGCCCCGATTGTACAGCGCGACAAGAGCCTCTGAAGCGAATACTGTATCCACGCCAAGTATCGCAATCGCGACAACGGGGTATAACAACCGTTCTATCACCGTCCTCATAACTAAATACATCGCTCCAGCGCACCGATCAAATCTTCGGTCTGCGCGAACAACGCCTGCATCTGCTCTGCCGAAATCTGCCCCGGCGCGAACCGCGCCTGATCGCATTGATCAAATACGTCTTGAACGCCTGCAATCACCTGTGCATCTACACCGCATTCCACCAGCACAGCACCAATCTGGTCCGCCGTTAAACCCGCCGCTGCGCGATTGGTTCGATCTGCGACAAACTGCGACAAAGACCTGTGGACTTCACCGTGAAAACCCGCGCTATCGCCCGCCTCCATTAACCCTTTCGCCTTGCCCAAACGCCGTTGTGCTTCCGAACGTGAACGCCTTCTGCGCGCATAAGCCACATCGCCTTCTAAACGCACGCGATGACGTCGATAAGCATAAGCACCTGCTACTCCCAAAACAGGAACCAGTTGCAAAAGCCAAAACCCACTGCGCCGATAGAGCAACAAGCCCTGATCGGCCAACTGCTTCCGGTCGGGTTTGATATACCGGATATCGCTCCCCAGCGCGCGCACTTCTTCACCCCGCAACCCATCAACCGGCTGGGGCATCTGTTCACCCGGCGTCACCTGCAAAGTAATCGGTTTGGTCTGCGCGGTTTTATACCGCCTCTGCACAGGATCAAAATAGGCCAGTGTAAAAGGCAGCAATATCACCTGCCCTGTTTTATGCGGAATCGCCACATACTCAAAAGTTTTTTGTCCGCTTATGTGCGTGCCACGCTTTCGCGTTTCCAAATTCGTCTTGGGATCATAAAATTTAAAACCCGACCGCTCAGGACGAATAGGCTCGTTAATCGCGTGCAAATTTCCCGCCCCCTGCACCACCACCTTCACCGCAACGGGATCGCTGGCTTTCACCTGATCTGGAACCGCCTCTGCGCGAATCTCAAATTGTCCAACAGCACCGCCAAATCCCTTCGGCGCACCAGCAGGCAACGGCATCACCTCAATTTCAATATCGCCTGACCGCACCCTCACCTGCTGCGTATCAAATGTATTAAATGGATCAAAATTGAACAAACTACGCGAGTGCCGTCCCGCAACAATTTCACAATTCACCTCAAGTTGCTCCAGGGTGTGCTTACCTGCCGTTGTCGGAAATAGCACCAAACGCTTGAGCAATGCCGTATTAAACGCTCGCCCATCGACAACCTCCCGCTGCATATTCAAACGCTGGGCATCAAATACAGTCTCTGTCCAAAACCCGGTAAATGTCGGCACATGGCCGTATTGCACATTTCGCACATCATAGCGCGTAAACAATTTATAAGTCACACCCACCTGTTCACCCACATAAACCACCCGCTTTTCGGGAACCGCCTGCAAAAACAAATTTTGTTCAATCTTCTGAATCTCTGACTGTCCCATTGACCGTCCCGTTGATGGCGCGGGGCGCGTCTGCTGGCGACCACTCCTTTTCGTCACCTCAACGCGCACCTGATCAGACCGAATCGTCTTACCTTCATGGACCAACTGTGCCGGACCGAACACATAAGTGCCAGCTCTCTGTGCGCGAAAAGAGAAAACATACGTCGTCGTGCGCTTTGTTGTCATTGCACCATTGACAATGTTGACGGACATCGACGTAGAGGACGTACTACCCGTCAATTGCAATCCATCAGGCGTGGGAACCTGAGGTGCAGACACACTCCCCATCTGCGCGGCCTCAACCTCCACCGTGAACTGAATCAGGTCGCCAACTTCAACCCGAGTGCGATCTACCGAAGCCTGCATCGTCACATCCTGTGCATCAGTCCCCTGTACCTGCAACAGGGAAAACAAAACACCGCAGAAAAATATCCATCTTTTTCTACCACGCATTGCCATCATATCGCCTGCCCCGCAACTTCAATTTGCGTCGCTTCTGGGACTCTTCTTCTCGCGCCTTCATCGCATTGAGAATCCGAGCTGCCTCCTCGGGCGTCATCTCTCTGGGATCGGGCTGTTGACCCTGCTGTTGATTCTGCTGATCTCGCTGATCTTGCTGATCCTGTTGATTCTGGTCCTGATTTTGACTTTGGTCCTGCTGATCCTGGTTTTGATCTTGATTTTTATCCTGTTCATCTTGCCCATCCTGCCCATCCTGATCCAGTTTTTCCAATGCCAATTCCAAATTAATTTTGGCGTCTATATCATCCGGCTTCAGTTCCAGTGATTTTTTATAAGCCCCCACAGCTTCCTGGAACTTCTCCTGCCGAAACAGCGCATTGCCCAAATTGTAATGTGCAGCGGCAGACATATCCGGATGAGTGCCTTCGGTGGCACGCCCCATCTCCTGCAAAGCCTCGGCATATTTCCCCTGCTTGTAGAGGGCATCGCCAGCATTAAAATGCAACTCCGGTCGGGGTTGCCCCTCTTGTTGCGCTTCCAAATATCGACGCAATGCCGCTTCATACTCTTCCTTCTCAAACAGCGCATTGCCCTCTTCATTCTTTTTTGCCACGGGATCGAGAAATGTCCACCCCAGGAATGGCACTGCCAGCAAAACATATAAAAATCGCGTCATAATCTCACGTCCAGAGTCTATGTCTCAAATCGCCCGCGCCACACTTCCTCACTGCGTCGTCGATCCGATAGCAGGGCTTCGCTCACAAAACACAACAGCGCGAAAGCCAACGGCCATTGAAACCTGTGGATATACTGTGCGTAACGCTGCGTACCCAAATCGCGCTTCTCCATCTCTGCTATCCGTTCATGCACCGCCTGCAATCCAATCCCCCCGCCGCTGGCACGCACATATAATCCATCGGTCACACGCGCAATCTCCTTCAAAGTTGATTCATCCAACCGCGTCTTGACAATCTTGCCCCCGGCATCCTTCAAATAATCTATCCTATCACCACTGCGAATGGGGATCAACTCGCCATCCGCAGTCCCAACACCCACAGCAAAAATTCGCACATCCTCCTCCGCTGCCGCTCGCGCTGCTGCAATGGGATCACCGCTATGATTCTCGCCATCTGTAATCAAAATGAGCGCTTTGTATTTCCCATTGCGCGACCCAAATCCCCGAATGGCCGCGTGAATCGCTTCGGCAACCGCTGTACCCTGCTCTGAAATCGATGTGACATCCGCCTGCCCCAAAAACATCTTTGCCGCGCCATAATCCAGCGTAAGCGGACAGAGTACATGGCTATAACCGGCAAAAGCCACCAGACCGATGCGGTCACCTTCAAGACGATCGATCAACCCCTCAATTTCAAAACGCGCGCGATCCAGCCTGTTGGGCTTAATATCCTCGGCCAACATACTCAATGACGTATCCAGAACAATCACCAGATCGACGCCCCGACGGTGAATCAATTCCAATTCGGTGCCGAACTGCGGTTGCACCAGTGCCAGAACTAAAAAAACAAATCCGATACACATCAGTGCGGATTTTATGCCCTGCCGCATGTGGCTGACACCTGAAGCGAGTTTATTCATCAACTCGGGAGCGCCAAATGCATACAGCGCCCTGCGTTTGCGCCGAAAAGCCCACCAGAAAAAAAGCGCGAAAATCGGTACGCATAAAAGAAAATAAAAAGCTTGTGGATCGCCAAATCGCATCTAAGGCAACCTCCGAAATCGCGTATTCCCCAGTATCAACTCCAATGATAGCAGCACCAAACCGGGATAGAGAAACAGGTGAAACAACTCGCGATAATCCACATATTCGCGCACTTTGATCTCTGTCTTTTCCATTTCGCCAATCTCGGCGTATATCTCTTCCAGCTTTTCTTCACTCGTCGCTCTGAAATATCTCCCACCTGTTGCATCGGCCACTTTTTTAAGCGTCTCTTCATCAATCTCAACTTTGACCGGTACAAATCGCTTACCAAAAATCCCATCAACCTCCTGCATAATCGTTCCCCTGCTGCCCGCACCAATTGCATAAATACGGATACCCACGGCCTCTGCTGCCCGCGCTGCAGTCATCGGATCGATCTCACCGCGATTATTCTTCCCATCTGTCAATAAAATAATCACCTTGCTCTTGGCCTCAGATTCTCTCAAACGATTTACCGCAGTTGCGATCCCCAAACCAATCGCAGTACCATCCCAGTCCTTGCCGGCAATTTCAACACCATCGAGAAAACTCAAAAACACGCCGTAATCCAGTGTGAGTGGACATTGCGTATAGGCTTCTGCGGCAAATACCACAAGCCCCAGGCGATCATTGGCACGCCCCTGTGCAAATTGCGCCACCACCTCTTTGCACACTTCCAACCGGGTCTTGCGCTGGTCTGCCAGGTCTTTGGCCTCCATACTGCTCGACACATCAATCGCCAGCGCAATATCAATGCCCTGACTCAAAATTTCTCGGCCTTCGCGCCCAGACTGCGGACGCGCCATCGCCGCGATGAGCAAAACCAGAGCCACACAGCGAAACGCGATCAGACTGTGCCGCAACTTCAGCGAAAAGGACGACCCAATGCGCCGAAAAAGGCGCGTATCGGAAAACCGAATTCGCCCCGACTTGCGCCTTTCGCGCCCAATATAGCGATAGATGAGCACCGGAATAAACAACAGGAGCAGTAACCACTCTGGATTTGCAAAACGCATCACCTATCTGTCTCCTGCGTCACAGAGGGTGTAAGCAGAGTATTCACAATGTCGCGCACGCCATCCATCGCCTCGCGCGCCATGTAATCACGAGGCGCGAATTTGGCAAACTTGACCCGATCCGCTTCATTCAAAAAGCCTTCGATAGCCATCACCAATTGATCGTCAAACGCATGGACGCGCAAATCTCGCCCAATCTCAAACGTCGTGCGCTCCACCGCATGCACAGGGGTTTTGGCTTCCAAACACCGTCTCAAAACAGCCGATAACAGAGAATAATACTGCCGGTAGTTTTCCCGCTCTATCAGCCCCAACTGCCCCACCCTGTCCAATTCCTCTAACCAGTTGACTGGCGGCGGTGGCAACTCGGCTCTGGGGCGACGCCTGCGTCGATAAACATACCAGATCAATCCTGCAATCAATAGAATCAGCCCACCAACAGCCAGCCAGAACCACATGGGAATCTGTGCCACAACAACCATGGGAGGCTTCACATCGCGAATATCTGTCGTGCCTTCTGGCCTGACACTCTGTACCAGCACATCAATGGGTTGCGACGCGATCTTTCCAGAATCGCCCTCTGCATTGACAAAATGCAAGGAAACGGGTGGCACGCGGAACGCGCCCAACTGATAAATCGCCAGCACGATGTCTTGCGTTTCCCGCACCCGTCCATTCTCGAGTTGCTCCGTCTCCACCCCACCCGTGTGCCGGATTTCAAATGGTTGGGGGAAATCTTTCCCATACGCGATTTTCGCCTTATCATCAGCCCCGCGATGGACGCGCAGACGCAAAACAAAAGGGTCGCCAATTGTAATTGTATCGCGGTCAACCCCTGTCAAAAACTCTACCGCAGCATCGGTCGAAACGGTTTGTATTCCGAACCAAATTATGACGAAAAAGAAAAAATAAATTTTACGCATGACGAATCAACGGAGCGGTGTACAACTGGTTCAGACCAGTTCATCTGCGAATCGAAGTTAGTAGTGATTTGGGGTGGTGGAGTGGGGTTCGTCTATTCGTCCAGTTGCAACCACGACATCACCAAATACGGCAACACAACTACCTCGCGGTGCGTTTTGGCCGTGCCGTACCAAAAATTGTTGGCCTGCCCGATGATCAGTTCTTGCACCAGTGTCTCGCCCCGCCAAAGAGAAACCGTCAACACGGGATCATCCAGGCTATCTGCGATAGATTTATCCATTTGATCGGGAAACTCGGCAACGACCAGATTGTGAACGCGATCTATCAAATCCTCAACGCCTGCATCCCCCTCTACAACACGCCCATTCCCCATCACCACCTGCCACGAGTCATTGCCATCCTTCGCGCAATTCACCACACTGTCTCGATAAGCCAACCGCACGCGGTCAACACCCGTGCGATCAAACTCAAAAACGCGCTTGTAACGCAATCGGCTCAATGGAATATCCAGAGATTCTGCAAGCAATTGTTCGACGATAAACACCTGCGGCCGATTCATTACACGCCCATACCACAGTTTTCGCCGATTATCGGGAACGCGCTTGCCCAACAACAGCGTATTGGGCACTTCATTGTCTTTTAGATGCAACACGGCTTTGTAATCCGGATCGTCGAACCCGTAAATTGTGGGATCATCCACCGACTCTTTGTAAAAGGATTCGACGCGTTCGTCTTTCAACTGCCCCAATAACGTCAAAACCTCGCGCGCGTCAGCCCGTTCTTTTATCGGCTTAACGAGATGCCACTTTAGCCCATCCCGCACGACCTCATAAACGCCTTCAGGCGTTTGGAAATACGCCCGCGTGACCAAATCGAGATCAAAGGAAAACGCCCGCGTATCGCGCAATGCCATCAGCGGACGATTAAATCGCGCGCGATACTGTTTTTTGGTCAACACGACCTTGTTTCCGCCCGACCATGTTAGATAGCACCCCTGCTTTGAGGGAATATCATCGCCAAAAAACAACCACACGGGGTCGCCTGATATGGGTTCAAATCGCACTTCAACCACGGGCGGATCCAGCCCAAAATCGGCGAGCACAACCCCTGCGTAATCGCCTTCATCAACCACAACTCGACCGCGTTCAACAATCTGTGCGATCTCGATCATACCTTCAAATTCTATCCAATCTGCAGGAACTTCCAGCGGCTCGATCAGCCCCCACTCATTGCCGCGCTTCTCAGCGACAAAGTGCCCGTAGTCATTGGTCAATGTCAATCGCGCAACGCGATGTCGCTGAACTTCAATAAACGCATCCTTCTCCTCAATCTCGCGTTGTTCCTCTGCCATGCGAGGACGTTCATATAAAAAGACAAACCCCACCAGCCCCAAAAGCAAAACCGCCAAAATCGCTGTCACTTTAAGACCCAAAATTTATTCCTCAATAATCAGTTGTCGGTTGTCAGGGGTTAGTTACCTCACCCAACCAGCCTATCTTCTTTTATCTGCGTCATCTGCGGATCGCCTTTCACCCTTCTCAACGCCTGCGCCACCAGACCAGTACACCAGCAACAATCGGAACGCCTGGCAACACCAACCAATACACCCACCGAATCCAAAATTCATCGCCAGGGTTCAATGTCAGCGGGCGAAAGAGCGTGCTCTTGGGGCGAATCGTAATTTTATCGCGCGCCCTGAGCAACCAATTCGCTGCATTCATAAACAAATCGCCGTTGCCAGCCCCAGGCACCTCTACAAAGCGATTGCTCGCAAAATCCGAATCGCCAAAGACCACAATCCGCGCACGCACGCCACGCCGATCATCCCCCGCTTTTGCAGCAATAGTGGCCGGACCTTCCACGACCATCGCCAGCCACAGCGGCCCCGGGTGGTCAGCCCCCGATGTGTATTGCACCGCCTCTTTGTCCTTAGCGGAAATGGCATCCAAATTGGTCTCGCTCCAACTGTTCGGCGAAGACAGCACCAGTGAAGAAACATCGGCACCCGGCAAAGACCCCACGCGTTCCATCGAGCGCACCAACGGATAAAACGTCTGCAACCCCGAATGCTTATCCGTAATGGGATGTTTGCTATAATGCGTCGTCACTGGAACCGAAAAATCAGCGCCCGTCAGCACCTGACTTTTATCGACCACAAAATCATTGCGCAGGCCAATAGACCACTTTCGCAACAGCGGCTCAAGCCCCGTATCGATGAGAGGATCCAACAAAAAGTACGCCGCCCCACCTTGATTGAGATATGTCGCAACAATATCGATCTCTGATGGCAAAAACGGGCGTTTTGGTCCCGCGACAACCAGCGCGTCACAATCTTTTGGTACGCGCTGTGATTGCGCCAGCACCAGGGATGGACGCACATCGTGGTTGCCTTCGATGAGCAACTGCTTGATTCCGGAAAATCCCTGCTCTGATTGATCGTCGGGATGCGCCTCATCGTGTCCCCCTACAAAATAGACCACCTGCTGGTCTTCACTCATCAAACGCGCAATGCCATTAGTCAGTGCCTTTTCAGACGTTTCCTGAATTCTCTCTTCTCGATTGCCATATTCGATCACCGAAACACCATACCGCGTCACAGTATATCGCCGGGCCTCAATCGGCTCTCTATCGGGATCGACAAACCGGTACGCAAAACGCCTCGAATGATAGGCGTACTGTTTGAGCACATGCTCGTAATCGCGCTGCTCTGCTTCGCGGAAAAACGCCACAACATTGACATCCTCAGACAAATTTTCCAAGAGAGAAATCGTTTGAGGCGATAGCGTATAAAGACCGCGAGCCGTCAGGTCAAAGCGCGCGTGATACCGCGTGGTCAAAAAATTAATCACTGCCAGAATACCCAGCGTGATCAACACCGCCACAAGGGCATTAGACCCGTATTTCAATATTCGATGTGATAAAAATTTGGGCATAAATCTATCCCCTATTTCTCACCCGAGTAATGGCGCACAGCATCCCAATCGAGTTCTATACCGAGACCCGGTGCAGTGGGAATAGTGAGCAATCCGTCTTCATCCAGTGAAAACGGCGTGGTAACAATATCTTCGATATAAGGCGATGGGGTAATATATTCGACCCAGCGCGCAATGGGGTGTGCGGCGGCCAGGTGGAGATCTGCGAGGAGACCGATAGCGGTGTTCCATCCGTGTGTGACGACCAGAACATTGTGGTCATACGCATACCATATCAGACGGCGCACTTCAGAAATACCTCCCACTTTCGTGACATCGGGCTGGATAATATCATACGCACCGCGCTCAATCCAGGGCATAAAACTCTGACGGCGAGTAAAAACTTCTCCACCGGCAATGCGGACAGGAGAATATTCTCGCAATTTGATGTGGCCCTCAATATCGTCGGGCGGGAGGGCTTCTTCAAACCAGGTGATATCGTAATCGCCGAGCATGCGAGCGGTTTCAATCGCCCATTTGTAATTGTGAGGCCAAAAGGCATCGCTGCCGCCTGCATCGACCATGAGTTCCACATCGGGACCACAGGTGTCCCGGGCGAGTTTGATGAGGCGTTCATCCATATGGCGGTCAACGCGCCCAAAAGCACCCCAGCCGAGTTTGAGCGCCCTGAAACCGCGGTCGAGCGCATCTTGCAAAGTGTCGGAAAATGTTTCGGGATCTTCAAAGAGAATCGAGCCGTAGGGTTTTATTTTTTTGCGATAATATCCGCCGAGCAAACGCCCAACGGGCTGCCCAGCCACTTTGCCCAAAATATCCCATAGCGCGATATCAACACCGCTAATC
Organism: Gemmatimonadota bacterium; assembly: GCA_026706845.1. Lineage (NCBI taxonomy): Bacteria > Pseudomonadati > Gemmatimonadota > Gemmatimonadota bacterium. Next base: position 10,295 of record JAPOXY010000105.1, on the reverse strand, counting down.
GCATGTGTAACAGCACCTCCCCGTCCCTGCCAGAAGGTCATCTGGTGAAGTTTTTCAGATACGCGCTCGGGTTCCAGCGCGTTCTCCCCAATGATATTGGGGCGCAACAACCCCATCGCCCCATCAACCAGGGCTTTGCTGGTAAAAACACTTCCAATGCCGCTCACACCTTCATCCGTCTGAACCTCGACCAGCGTGTGCATATTTTCATCCGGTCCTGGCTCGACTGTCCAGCCCGTCATAGGCGTTTCTCCAAAAAGCGGAATCGTGCGAACATCGGTGATATTCATCCGTGCTCCTTCAAGTATTCGGCTACTGCGCGTGCGACAATACATTCTTCGTCGGTCTGGACAATCAAAACCGCAACCTCGCTGTTGGATGGCGAGATCAGCCCGTCTGCGGGAGGATTGGCATTTGCGACCTCGTCGAGGTGAACGCCCAGGTATTCGAGCCCGGTACAGACGCGCCAGCGCACATTTGCCCCGCGTTCGCCAATGCCCCCGGCAAAAGCAATCGCATCCAGACCGCCCAGTGCAGCGGAGTAAGCGCCGATTTCTCTTTTGATCCCATAACAAAATGCCTCCAGAGCAAGGCGCGCGCGCGCGTGCCCCTTTTGAGCGGCTTCTTCGAGATCGCGCACATCACCGCTAATACCCGAAATGCCGAGCAAACCACTTTCTTCAGACAGAATGCGGCTCATCTCTCTTGTCGATAAATTTTCTCGGTCCATTATATAGGGAATAATGAAGGGATCAATAGTTCCAATACGCGTGCTATTGATGATGCCTGTTTGGGGCGAGAAGCCCATTGAGGTATCTATGGATTGACCGTTGCGAACCGCGCACAAAGAGGCACTCCCGCCGAGATGGCAGGATACCATGCGGAGATCCTCGCGGTTGAGTATTTGCGCCGTGCGTTGCGAAACGTAGCGATGGGACGCGCCGTGGAAGCCGTATTTGCGAACCCCGTATTTTTCAAACCAGTCGTAGGGCACACTGTAAATATAGGCATAATCGGGTATGTTGACGTGGAAGGCGGCTTCAAAAAGTCCAATCAGGGGCAGATTGGGAGCGCATTGCTCGAAAATGCGAATCGCCTGGATATAGGGCGGGTTATGGGCAGGCGCGAGGCTATTGTAGTCCGCCATGCGCTGCAAAACGTTTTCTGTGAGAAGATAAGTACCCGCTTTACCGCGCATGTGAACGGTTTTGAACCCAACGGCATCGAGGTCAGACAAGTCGGAGAGCACACCGGTGCGCGTGTCTGTCAGACGCGCAATAACATCGCGGACCGCGGATGGATAATCCGGCAAGTGTTGTTCGGTTTCAACAGCGCATTCGCCAATCTGATGGGCAACAGGTGAAGACGGATCGCCGATGCGTTCGAGACGCCCTTCGGCGAGCACCGCTTCATCGGTCATGTCAAACAAGCGATATTTGAATGAAGTAGAGCCTGCGTTTGCAATGAGGATTTTCATGGTCTAACTGTTTCAAGCCTTTGCACGGGCTTATCGGCAATGGGCAGATGAACGAGCGATGAAGTCACAGCCAAGAGAATCGCGGCAATCCAAATCATATCGTAAGACCCCGTTGCATCATACACGCGCCCGGCCAGCCACACGCCCAAAAAACTGCCGATCTGATGACTGAAAAAAACAATGCCATACAGCGTGGAAAGATAGCGCGAACCAAAGATCTGCGCGACAGTACCACTGGTCAGCGGAACGGTTGCAAGCCATAAGAACCCGATCATGCTGCCAAACACAAGCGCAGACGTATTTGTGACGGATATGAAAAGGAATCCGCTAATGACAATGGCGCGACCAAAATAAAGCAAACTCAAGAGATATTTTTTTCGATATCGGTCGCCGAGTTGCCCCGAAAGATAAGATCCAAAAATGTTAAAAAGGCCTATCAGGGATAACGCCGTTGCACCGACCATTTTTGAAAGGCCGTGATCGGTTAGAAATGCGGGCAGATGGGTGGCAATAAATGCCACGTGAAATCCACACACAAAAAATCCCGCATTGAGCAACCAGTATCCCGAATGACCTCGCGCTTGAAGCAGTGCTTGAAGCAGGCTGCCATCATGGGATTCAACGGTATTTGGAGACACCTCGCGCCCGCGATGTGGAATCCCAATAGCGAGCAAGGCACTCGCGCCCGCGATCAGGGCAATAAAAGCGAATGAAGATTGCCAGCCCAAATCAGAAAGAAGCCATTGAACACCCGGCACAATTGCAAACGTCCCGAAAGAACCCGCAGCAGTAATAAGCCCAAAAAACGAGGCGCGTTTTTCAGGTGCAACAACCTGAGCGACCGCACCGAGGACCACCACATAGGAAATGCTGCTGAGTGCGATGCCCATAAGTACGCCGAGCACGGTGTACAGACCAAGAGGCGTACCGACAGAAGACAAAAGAAAAAAACAGACTGCATAGAGCAATGCGCCGCCAGCAACGACCCATCGCGGTCCAAAATGATCTGATAGAATGCCCACTATGGGCAAACCAAAAATGAGGTTTTGCCAGGCGATGGCCAGGCTAAAGACTTCGCGTCCAATGCCGAGGTCCTGGCTGATCGGTGCCAAAAAAAGGCCAAAGGATTGGCGAATGCCCATGCTGACAAACACAATCAGGGCACTACAAAATATGACAATAGTCGCTTTGCGATTGGGCACTTTCCAGTCCCACCTCATCTATGAACTACTGTCCCATATTCATTGGGGATTGGTCCGTCGTATTCCCAGGTTTCCCAGGGCGTATCTCGGTGCGATTCCCGAACGATGGTTCGAATTTCCGAAACAATATCTGGATATTCAGTTGCGAGATCATTTTGTTCGCCGATATCCGCCGCCAAATCGTAGAGTTCAACAGCGCCTTCGGGATTGGCATGACCCTCGGGTAAATACGCCTTCCAATCGCCCATGCGAACAGCACTGACCCCGCGCCGCTCCCAGTAGAGAAATTCGTGCGCTTGTTGGGTATCGCGGTCCAGGAGCGCAGGCAACATAGAAATGCCATCAACCGGTTCCGGGATGGACGTATCAGCCAATTCGCAGAACGTGGGCAACATATCCTGAAAACCCGAATAATGAGCGCTCGCAGTACCGGGTTGAATCGTTCCCGGCCACCGGGCGACAAAGGGCACGCGGATACCACCTTCGTAGAGGCTCCCCTTTTTTGCGCGAAGGGCACCAGCCGCGTTGAAGTGTTCAAGCGTATTGCCACTGCCGTGGGGACCGTTGTCGCTCGTGAAGATAACAAGCGTATTCTCGGCAATTCCAAGCTCGTTGAGCATATCCAAAAGCGTGCCAATATCGCGGTCCATGCGCGTAATCATAGCCGCCTGCGTCTTCTGATTTTCTGTCCAGGGCTTGTCTTCGTAAATATCGAGAGATGGAATTTCGAATCTGGTGTGGGGAATCGTATAGGCCAAATAGAGGAAAAAGGGATTGGATTGCTGATCGCGCACAAATTGCAAAGCCTCAGCCGTGAGCAGGTCGTGTGAATACGATTTGCCGTAGAGCATAATCTTCTGATCGTTTCGCCAGAGGTGCTGGGGATAATACGTGTGGGCTTCGCGCTGGCAATTGTACCCAAAAACGTGATCAAACCCCTGATTGTTGGGATCGCCTTCCGATCCCGGATACCCCAATCCCCATTTGCCAATACAGGCAGTGGCATAACCCCCCTTTTTGAGCAATTTGGCAACCGTCTGCGTCTCCCCGGGAATGGGCACATTGCCCTCAATGGACAAAGCGCGATTGTCCCGCACATAACAATGCCCCGTGTGCAGACCCGTCATAAGCACACACCGCGAAGGCGCACACACCGAAGACCCGGCATAGTGATCCGTAAACCGAATGCCCTCTGCTGCGATGCGGTCAATATTGGGCGTATAAATAAACTCCTGCCCAAAACAACCCAGGTCGCCATATCCGAGATCATCCGAGAGGATGTAAATGATATTGGGCATTGCTTTCATTATTTTAACTCTTCCATGACCCTGTGGGTAATTTCCGCGATGAGATCGTCCTGGGAAGTTTGGGCAGGAGGTGTACCACCAGCGCTCAACGTGCGAATCGTGGGAATGTGGGTCGCAGGTTGAGTTGCGGGTACATCTGGAATCTCACACGCTGGATCGGGGCCGCGAAGACCCATGCGGTTGCGAATAGCGACCAGTTTTTCCACCTGTTCCGCATTGAGTTCGTTATAACCGCCGAGTTGTTGTGCCACAAAAAGTATTTTCGCAAAATGCTCCAGCGTTTCCATCTTGTAGTAGGCATTCATCACATCGGTACCGATCGTAGTCGCACCGTGATTTTCGAGCAAATAGGCGTCGTAATCTTTGACGTATTGCCTGATCGGTTCAGATATCTCTGGTCCTCCCGGCGTACCGTATTCCACAATGGGTATGGCACCCAGTGTGATAATCACCTCGGGCAAAACACACATAGTAAGGGGAACGCCTGCAACCGCAAAACCCGTAGCCGTTGGCGGATGTGCGTGTACCACAGCGCGCACATCGGGGCGCTCGCGATAGAGAAAAATGTGCATCCCAATTTCCGACGAAGGCCGCTTTTGCCCACTCACGAGCGTGCCATCCAGGTCCGTAATACAGAGGTCTTCGACCTTGAGAAATCCCTTGGACATTCCCGTTGGCGTAGTGAGAATGCGATCTTCTTCAACCCGGCAGGAAATATTGCCATCGTTAGAAGCGACAAAGCCGCGTTCGTACACACGACGCCCGGCTTCAACAATATCGAGCTTGGCCTGATGGAGATTCATTTTATATCTCACCCCTTCATATCAATATCATCCACAACGCCGACGATAACGGAACGTACCGCAGGCAATTCCACATTGAGAACAAGACCTGCCGCGACTCCCTGTCGAATCACGAGGACAATTTCGCCGCGACCAACGCCTGTGGCGTCAACAGCGAGAGCCGATGCACCGTCATTTTTTCCATCGGGTGTAATGGGCTGCACGACCATGAGTTTGGTGCTGTTGTAATCGCTGTGTTTAATAGTCGATGTAACGCTACCGAGTACGCGGGCCAGGAACATATAGAATTTGGGATTCGGGATTTAGTCTCCCCTTCTTCTGTGGGGAGCCGGAGGGCAGGCGACCTCATGCATCAACCTGATCGACAATACCGACAACTGCCGCGTCAACCGGGCCGTATTTATCGGGCAGGGCGTTGGGAGCTTCTCGTGAACCGACCCAGTATATGGTCTCGCCATCGCTGGCATTGACCACATCAATCGCGACAAAAGCATCTCCTGCTTTATTGTGCTCGTGATCAATCGGTTCAACGACAAGCAGTCTAAAACCTTTGAGCGAGGCATCTTTGCGAGTCGCCCAAATTTTGCCAATGACGCGACCGAGGAACATTTTTACCTCGCGAAATGCAGAACTTATACAATTCTGAAGTAGTCGATGAGGGCACAGCGGCGCTGGCGGGTAAATGTACGAGCAGACGTACAACCTTCACCTGTAGGTGTGGCAATCGAGAAAGACGTATAGCCTTCGCCACCTGCGCCCAATCCCGCAGATGACGCGCCGTTTTTCACAAAAATCGTACACTTACACCTGCGAGCCATAATGGTCATATTCTCGACATTTTTTGAGTGCATGACCGCCGTGTGGCGATAACCCTGTTCGGCTCGAATAGCCCAGTCAATTGCCCTGTGTACATCGGGTGTGCGAACAATGGGGACAAACGGCATCATCTGCTCGTGTTGAACAAAATCGTGCTCATTTTCAACCTCGCCAATCAAAAGCTCTGTATCGGGCGAAATATTGAGACCAATTTGAGCGGCAAGCACATGCGCGCTACGACCAACGAGGTCTCGATTGAGCATCCAATCGCCTTTTTCGTCGCGGGGAAACGCGATTTTTGTCAACGCATCAATTTGCGAGCGGTCGAGTTCCACACAATTATTTGCCTTCAGGTGGCGCATCAGTTCATCGGCTACGGATTGAACTGCAAAAACTTCCTTTTCGCCAATACACAAAATATTATTGTCAAAACCGCCGCCTTCAATAATGCCGAGGGCGGCCTTTTCGACATCGGCGGTCTCATCTACAACTACAGGGGGATTGCCAGGCCCTGCTGCGATCACGCGCTTGGGCGCTTGCATGGCCGCTTTGACAACACCGCCCCCACCCGTGACGAGAACGAGGTCGATGCCGGGATGCACAAAAAGGCTCTGCGCCGTTTCTATGGAAGGTTCGCGCACAGCAACGAGCAAATTTGGTGGGCCACCCGCGCCGACAATGGCGCGATTGAGCATTTGAAGACCCAGAGCCGAAACATCTTTCGCGCTCGGATGGGGTGCAAAAACCGCACTATTGCCCGCAGCGATAAAACTAATTGTATTGTTGACCATCGTGGGCACCGGGTGCGTGGATGGCGTGACCGCTGCTATCACGCCAAAGGGCGCCATTTCAACAACCGTCAAACCATTGTCGCCCGTCCACGCCGTGGGCTGCAAATCTTCAACGCCAGGCGTGTGTTGTACAACAACCTCGAGTTTGCGAATTTTGTGCGGCACCTTACCCATGCCGGTTTCTTCAACGGTTTTTTGCGCGATACCCTTTGAATGCGCCATAGATTCACGGCGAATTGCAGCAATCAGATCGCGGCGTTGCTCCAGGCTCATTGCTTCGAGGACACCCTGGGCTTCTGAAGCCGCGGCAATAGCTTCTTCGAGATCGTCAAAAAGGCCATCGTCGCCCTTATTTTCATAGCGAGCGGGCGGCGCAATAACCGCAGGAGCTTCGCGCTCAGCCACAAGGCGACGCACGACCTGCTCAACCACCGATTGGATTTGGATTTCGTCTAAGTTCATAAGCAATAGAAGCTTTCAGCCATCAGCTTTCAGTTTCCCGCGCCACTCTCCAAAGGCAATACCTCGCTTGTTTTGCTGACTGCTGACCGCTGATAGCTATTTTTGATAAACCGCTTCACCTTCGATTTCTGCCGTGTCGATAATAGCGACAATCACAGCATCGACAGGGCGATCTTCAGTCACACTCGTCATGCGGGCGGAACTCCCACTACAACAGAGCACGACTTCGCCATCGCCTGCACCAACAGCATCTACGGCGACCAAAAAACTTTCTTTGAGTTCAAATGCGGGCAAATCGAGTGTTTGGACGATCTGGAGCTTAAAACCCGCCAGGCCGCTGTCTTTTTGGGTGGCAACCACCGTTCCCACCACCTTGCCGAGGGTCATAGTTTAGTCGTTTGAAGAGCCGATAGGCAGAATATTTTCAAGGCTACCATGTGGTCGCGGGATGACGTGTACGGAAACGAGTTCGCCAACTTTGCCAGCAGCAGCAGCGCCGGCTTCCGTTGCGGCTTTGACAGCTGCCACATCGCCGCGCACAATAGCAGTGACATATCCCGCGCCAATGCGTTCCCAATTGACAAATTGGACATTGGCGGCTTTGACCATCGCATCGGCAGCCTCAATCATAGCTACGAGACCTTTGGTTTCAATCATGCCGAGGGCTTCACCCATGTTGTGTCCTCCTGAAAGTGATCATTGATTACTAAAAATAACTGCTTCTACCTGTGGATCGAGATTTGGAATGACGTGAGCAGCAACGAGATCCCCAACGCGCTCGGCAGCTTCTGTTCCCGCTTCGATAGCTGCGCGAACCGCCCCCACATCGCCGCGCACGAGTGTGGTGGTATATCCCGCACCGATTTTCTCGTACTTTTCAATTGCGACGGAAGCCATTTTGACCATCGCATCGGCAGCTTCTGTTGTGCCAATAACACCGAGTGTTTCAATCATACCGAGTGCAGTCATGTTATCATAAACACCATATCGCCACAGACGAGATCGGCTGCGTTGGCATCGTCGGTATCCAGATGGAGTTCGGGCAAATAGCTTTCGTCAATTTTGAGGCGTACATTGTCATATATAACGCCTTTCTCGCCTCCCACGCGCACCCTGACCGATTCCCGTCCTTGAAAGCCATAATCTATTACATCAGATGGACGCAGGTGGATATGGCGCGCAGCGCGAATGGCCGCGTTCACCGTGATCGACCCCCTGGGACCGATAAAAGTAACAGGTGGCGCATCTCTCAGGTCTCCCGAATCGCGCACAGGCGGATCAACGCCGATGTAGATGGCATCTGTTCGGGCGAGTTCAACCTGATTATAGTTGCGGCTGGGACCGAGAATCCGCACGCGCTCAATCGCGCGCAAACGAGGACCAACAACAGAGATGATTTCTTCGGCGGCAAAAGCACCCGGCTGGTAGAGTTCGCGATAAGGCGTTAAGGTGTGCCCCGCACCAAAAAGGATCTCCAGAGTTTCATCATCAACATGTGCATGCCGGGCAGATACACCTACGGAAATGGGAATTTCCGCGCCATCTCCACCGCGTATTTGGAGCACGACTTCTCGTGCGATGCGGTCAATCGCATCACTTTCCCCGCTGTTTTGCCCGAAAGAACAAAGCCCGCAATCATCGCACACAGAGGCATTTTTTCGCATTGGAAGCATTTGTCGTAGTTTGTATCAGGTGTTGTTTACAAGAGGCGAAAAATAGCCCATGCCTGCTGTAAAGTCAAGGGTAAACACGCTTTAAAAAAGCGCGATGCTTGACAAGTACTGCGCTTTAAACCAAATTCAGAGGAATCGCTTTATTTTTTCTAACCATCATGAGAAATATACACTTGCTACTCAGATTACTCACGTGCATCTCGATGTTTTTCTGTCTCGCCAGTCCAGTGATAGGCGAAGATGCCTCGCCCGATATCCCTTTACACCATCCAGTGTATCTCCTGTTAGATCGCCTGAATGCGCGAGGTTGGGTTGCCGTGCCCGATACACGGCCCTTGAGCCGGATACGAGTTGCACAGATGCTCTCCGCCGTATCAAATCAATCTATGTCGGCAACCGAGCGCGGCCTCGTCAATCGACATATCGCAGAATTGGAAAATCGCGCAGCTTTTGCACGCGAGCCCCGGTGGACATGGCGCGACTCAGCGGCATCCGTCACTCTCGAACCACTGGTGCGACAACAGGTGATTGCGCGCAGGGGCGATGGATTTGTGAACGAGACCGCGTCGCAAACCCATATTGGCGGTTCCGTGCGTGGGCAATTCCACACATTGGGATTTTATGCACGCCACTTTGAGGCCCGCGAGTGGAGCAACCAACCGCGTCTTCGTCGAGAAGATGTGCTGGCTCATCCCATTGAAGACGTGCAACTCAAGGGCAAAAAGGCGGACTTTCGCGAAAGCGTGTTTCAACTGGCCTGGGCAAATTCCTGGATGCGTATAGATGCGGGTAAGGGAAGCCTGAATTGGGGACCTGGGCGTACGGGAAATTTATTGCTCTCCAACAACGCCCCATCTTATGGCCTGTTTCGGTTGCAGGCATCACACGGGCGATTGCGCTATACCCACATCGCTTCATCGCTGCGCGCCCGCCCGGGCCTACTCGACACAACGCGACGGTGGATCGACAATGGGCATGTGCGCATCTTTTTGCGGCAAAAGCGACTGGGCGCGCACCGACTGGAAATCGCGTTTTCAAAAGTGCGAATTGGGTTGCACGAAGCCGTGGTATATGGCGATAGAGGATTTGAACTGCTCTACGTTTTGCCAGTCGCAGTATTTGCAGGAACGCAAAATCACCTGGAAAATCGCGACAATCTCGTGATTGGAGCCGATATATCGGCGTACATCCGGACGGGCCTGACAATTTATGGCGCGTGGTTTTTTGACGACATGGTCAAATTCGACCCCGATGCGTTTTCCAATCAATTTGCCTTTCAAGTGGGCGCATTCTGGGTTGATCCAATGGGCTTGCAAGATACCGATATACGCACCGAATACGTGCGCGTGGAGCCTTATGTGTACGCGCACAATTTTGACATCAATACGTATGAACACTACGACATCCTGTTGGGCTATCCAACCGGGCCAAATGCAGACCGATATTTTGCACAGGTGACACACCGCTTTTCGCCGAGCCTGAATGCGTCTTTAACTTTTGAAAGAGAGCGACAAGGGGAAAATCCAGTAAATCCAGATGGAACAGTCGTCAATGTGGGAGGTGATGCACAACTGGGGCGTCGGTTACAGGATACACCCAAGCGAGACTTTATGTCGGGCGATGTGGAGACACATCAAAAAATAGGTGGCCGCGTGGTATTTGCACCCGTGAGAAATTGGACTTTGCAGGTACAATATCAACACCATCGCATCATAACCCAACAAAGTAGGACAACAGGGCATGAGTGGACAGCGACAATGGATG
>JAPOXY010000104.1 GCA_026706845.1 Gemmatimonadota bacterium | reverse complement strand
CCTGCGCAATGCCGCAAACAATGGGCAGACCGTAGGCGAGAAAACCGGGCGCGCTTTACCAGAAGAAGATTTCGATGCCATCCAAGAAAAACTGGATGACATCGGGAGCCCGCACAGCTACACCGATATCCCCTGGGGCTGGGCTCAGGTGGGCAACACACCCTTGCCATGGTACAAGCAGGATACACATGCGGGCGGTGTACGCGTGCCGATGATCATTCACTATCCTCCAGCTATAAAAGATGCTGGCGGTGTAAGGGGACAGTTCCACTTCGTTTCAGATCTCACACCGACAATACTTGAAGTACTCAATTTACAACCTCGGTCGTGCTACCGTGGATACGATCAGATGCCTATTACGGGAACGAGCATGGCCTACACTTTTGACGACAGAGATTGCCCTACGCAAAAACCTGTTCAGTATTTTGAAATGATGGGCAACCGTGCGCTCTGGCTCGACGGCTGGATGGCCGTTACCAGACACGACTCAGACGACGATTACAATGATGACGAATGGGAATTGTATTATCTCGATGAAGATTTCTCGCAATCCAATAACCTCGCAAAGGCCGAGCCAGATCAACTGAAAAAGCTGATTGAAAGATGGTGGGTAGAAGCCGGACGCTATGGCGTCTTGCCTTTGCGCTCTGGGCTGCCACCGCGCCCCACCACTGCGGAACCCGATTCGCTGACGTATCATTTTGTTCCGCCAATGGCTCGCATTGCATCAAAACAATCGCCCGCACTGGAACAGGGAAACTGGTCATTAACTGCCGAAGTTGAGATCCTGCCAGAAACCGAAGGCGTCATCTATGCCCAGGGCAAATCCCTCGATGGATTTTCTTTATTCATACAGAATGGCACACTGTGCTTTGTGTATAACGCGCTGGGGCAAACAATCTCAGGTCGTTCCACAACGACGCTTCCCAATGGTCGTATTACCGTGGGTGCTGCGTTCGAACCCGCCGACGATGGCACAGGAACCATCACGCTCACGGGAGATGGCGAGACAATCGGTTCGATCCAAATTCCAGACGCCACACGCAGGTCAAAGATGCGCGGTGTAGAAGTCGGTCGCAACCGACATTCACCCATCGCGGGCGTTTCACCTTTTGAATTCACTGGCGTTATCCATTTTGTAGATATATGCGTAGAACTCAGGTGAGGAACTAATCGGGGAATGATATATGGAACATGACAGGCATTTCAATGGGACCATCGGTCGGACCTTTGAAGACTCAACTGCATCATGGATCACGAAACCGACTGAGTTAAAACAGTCGCCCAACATCGTGATGATTGTGTTAGACGATGTCGGGTATTCACAATTGGGCTGTTATGGTTCTGATATTGAGACACCTGCGCTGGACAGTTTGGCAGAAGATGGCTTGCGATATGCCAATTTCCATGTAACCCCACTGTGTTCCCCTACCCGCACTTGCTTGTTGACGGGTCGAAACCATCATAGTGTCGGTATGGGCCGCGTGACTGAGATGAACAACGGCTTTCCCAATACACGCGGGTTTATTTCCAAAGAAGCCGCCAATCTGGCTGAACTATTGCGCCCCCATGGCTATCAGACCCTCGCCGCAGGCAAATGGCACTTGAATGCCATCGATGACACGAGTCCGGCAGGGTCCTATGATCACTGGCCTTTACAACGTGGGTTTGACCGCTTCTACGGATTTCTGGCTGGCGAGACCAACCAGTGGCATCCCGAACTCGTCATGGGCAACGAGCGCATTGAACAGCCATCCACCGAGGACTATCACCTGTCGGAAGATATCGTCGACCAATCTTGCAAATGGCTTCGGCAGTTGGTTTCGGCAGACCCCGACAAACCCTTCTTTCTGTACCTGGCATTTGCGGCTGGTCATTCTCCCCACCACGTGCCACGAGAATTTGCAGACAAATACAAAGGTCGGTTTGACGATGGCTGGGATGTTGCGCGTGACAAAACCCTAACTCGCCAGAAAGCATCCGGTCTATTGCCTGATGATCAACGTCTCGCCCCGCGGAATGATGGTGTACAACCCTGGGACGAACTGAGCGCAGATGAGCAACGCCTTGCAACCAGGTTTGAGGAAGTCTTTGCTGGCTTCATGGAACACACCGATGTTCAAATCACCCGTTTGCTTGCCGAGTTGGATGCACTCGGTAAACGCGACGACACAATTGTGATCGCCCTTTCTGACAATGGCGCAGCATCTCTGGGTGGTCCTCACGGTAGCTACCATCATCTGCGTTCTCGCATAGGAGATCCACCCACAGTTGAGGAAAATCTCGCCCACATTGATGACCTCGGCGGTCCTCTAAGCTATCCCATTTATCCTTCCGGCTGGGCGATGGCGGGCAATACGCCGTTCAAACGCTATAAAGGAAATACCTATGCAGGCGGTGTCCGCGCACCACTGCTCATCCGTTGGCCAGCGGGTATCCAGGCCAAAGGCGAAACGCGGCGACAGTTTTATCATGTGGTGGATATAACCCCGACCCTGTTAGACCTTCTGGGGCTGGATCTGCCCAATCAGGTGAATGGCATAGAACAAATCCCTTTGCATGGTACGTCGATGGCTCACACACTGAATGACAATACGGCGGATACCCGAAAAAAAATCCAGTATTTCGAAACGACTGGTCAAAGAGCGATCTGGCACGAAGGCTGGAAAGCCGTGACCTTCCACACCAGAGGCACCGACTTCGATGCAGACGAATGGGAGCTTTATCATTTGGATCAGGACCTGGCCGAGATAGACAACCTGGCAGATCAGCATCCTGAAAAATTAAGAGAAATGATCGACCTCTGGTGGCGTGAAGCGAAGCAATACGGCGTCTTACCTCTGGATGATATAGGTGGCAGAAATGGTGTGGGCTGGTGGCCTGAACCCAAGGATCGCTGGGTATTATACCAGGATGCGGTACTGCCCCACCATTTTAAATCCGGCCCAAGAGTGCTCGGTCTCTCACATCGCATTACCGCACGCATTGAACGTAAATCAACGGACGTCGAAGGTACTATTGTCGCCGATGGTGGTCGATTTGGTGGCTGGAGCTTATTCATCCACGACAATCGCCTGCACTATACAAACAACCACTCCGGCGATCAAAAACGCATCTCTTCATCAGTGACAATTCCACCGGGCAATGTAACACTTCGTCTTGATGTGGTGAAAACCGGAGAAGATGAAGGGCGTGCACGTTTCATCGTAAATGACAAGCCTGCGGGCGAAGGTCTTATATCACCATTTCGCCAATATAACTTTGTCAACGAACCCTTTGAAGTGGGGCGAGATAGCCAGACACCCGTTGACGATCATTACAACGCCCCGTTTGTATTCTCAGGCCAAATCGTCGATGTGGTAATCGAGGCCGTAGGTGAAGAGATCGTGGATCAAAATACCCTGCTTGAAGAACTGATGAGTAGTCAATAGGAGCACGCAAAACATGAACACAGAATCAACAGGTCCCAAAGATTCTTATGTCTGTAACCTATGACGAGAAACGAGGATTGAATGATCTATACCATCCGCACATTTCACGTTCACCGCAAAGACTACGCCGAATTTGTTCGCTTTAGCGAAGAACAGATCTGGCCAGCCATCGAAAAAAAAGGAGCGCGTGCACTCGGCCTCTGGGTCGTTGCCATAGGTGGCCCCGAACGCATCTTTCTCATGACGCGATACGACAGCCATGGTCATTGGGAAGAAACCCGAAACTGGGACAATCTCGCCAATGAAGGCAGTGGACGTGCCGCACTCGTACACGAAACCGAATGTATTTCCCTCTTGCCCCTCACGCAAAGACAGCCCGATAGCGACGCCCCCGAAAAAGAGCCTGGCATTTATACTCTGCGCTCATTTAAAGTCGCGCCCGCCGACGTTTCGCGTTTTGTCGACTTATCAGAAAATCAGTGGTGGCCCTGGGTCACCCGAGGCGAAGGTGTGCGCCCCATTGGCCAATGGATAACCAAATCAGCACCCGAAGAACGCATCTACATGATGACGCGGTACGACAGCCTGTATCATTGGGAAGGCCATCACAGCAATGTCGGCACCATCGCACAACCCGATGATCCCGAAATGGGCAAAGTCTGGGAAATCGGCCAAAAAGCCATTCAAGAGCGGAAAAAAATCACCATCGATACCAACGTCAAAGTTCTGCGTCCCATCACCAGCAGAAGACCATAAAAGGAGACCCCAATGCCCCAAATGACAGGTGCACGATTTCTCGCAGAAACCGTGCATGGCCACGGAATAGACACCGTCTTTTTTATGCCCTACATCGCGCCCCGAGCATTGATGGAAATGGAAAATCTCGGCATGAAACGCGTGCAAACCCACGGAGAAAAAGCCGCCGCGTACATGGCCGATGCGTATGCGCGCGTCAGACGCGGTCCAGGTCTTTGTATGGCCCAATCCGTTGGTGCCGTTAACCTCGCTGCCGGTCTTCAAGACGCCTATCTTGCCTGCTCGCCTGTTATCGCAATCACAGGCAAAGAAAGCCATGTCAATCAGCTCCGCCATGCCTATCAGGAAGTCGATCACCGAAACCCGTTTGATGCAGTTACAAAATACACCGCTGATATCCACGCCGTCGATCTGCTGCCCGTGTATTTGCGGCAGGCTTTTCGATCAGCCACCACAGGCACCCCCGGTCCCGTACATCTCGATCTACAAGGTCTTGCCGGTCAAGTCGTCGTTGAAGCCGAAGCCGATTTTGAAGTCGTCATCGAATCTGCCTTTTCCCAGATTCCACCTTTTCGCCCGACTGCCGAACCCGAATTGATCACCGAAGCCCTCAAGTTGCTCACACAAGCCAAAAAGCCGATCATCATGGCCGGTGGCGGTGTGACCACATCCGATGCCAGCGCCGAACTCATCGCCCTTGCCGAGAAGCTTTCTATCCCCGTTGCCACATCCCTCAATGCCAA
>JAPOXY010000103.1 GCA_026706845.1 Gemmatimonadota bacterium | reverse complement strand
ATAGTCGCGGCGAACATGCGCGCTAAATGGATTAAAATTCATCATGCGGGAAGGACTTTTGAATTCCAAAGGGGGAGAGAAAGAAAGTAAAAAATAAAGAGGGAGGTGCGATAGCTATAGAAATATAGATGGAAGGTGAAAATGGGTCAACTTAAAAGAGGCGAACAGGAGGCGGGATTTGCGTGTTAGAGTAGGGATTTTTAGAAGGTGTGTCTGACAGTGTGCGAGGGTGAGTGCCAACAACTACAGTGCATGGGAGAGACGGAGGTATAAATACCTGCCTAAGAAATCGTAGGTATTGGCATCGGACGTGCCGAGGAAACCATTGAATATCACTGCTGGTGCCTGATTGAGGATGTTGTTTATTCCGATTGTGAGTACGGAGTGACCAAAGGCGGTCTCCAGTTGATATGATCCATGCATACTAAAGATGCTGTTGGAGCTGATTTTGCGACTTGGTGGTATTTCTGTCACATCCGGGCGGTACTTGCCCTTGCAGTCGTCATCTTCGCATTCCTCGAATCCGCCGATGTATCGCCAGGTTAGCCCAATGGAAGAACGGTGTTTCTCTACGCCAACTGAAGCGGCGTGACGCCAGCCTGGGAACACGCCCAGGTCGTAGTAGCCCTTGCCTTTGACTAATTCGGGACCGTTGGCTGAAGGCAGGATTTGATCGTACTTCACGAGCAGATTGCTCTCTATTTGCGCCGAGACAATACCCAGAGGTGAGTCAGTAGCGTAATGGAGTCCGATATCCATGCCGCTGGTTTCGGTTTCGCCAATATTGGTGTTGGGTGACAGGATATGGTTAATCAGCCAGGTGTTTGGGTCGCGCACGACTTGATCGCAGTTGGATGGCGTGTCCTGCGAGTAGCAGTTACTCAAGATGAGGCTGGCGGGTAACGCGCCGATTTCATTCGTGATCGCGCTGGTATAGTAATCGACAGTTATATCGAATCCATCCAGAAAACTCGGCTGATAAACCAGACCTGCTGTGAGCATTGTGGCCTTTTCTGGATCAAGATCTGTGCTGCCACTGAACTGGGCTCGCAGTTGTGCCCGTGAATCCTCAAAGTCAGATGGGATGCCTTGAGCTGCGCAATTTCGCATTTGCTGAGCGGTCAACGTCCGGGCATTGCCCGCTTCATCCACTGTACTACAGGGATCGCTGACCAGCGGGAAACCATCGCTGTTGCCGAGGAACATTTCGGCGATGCTGGGGGCGCGAAAAGCATTGGAGTATGTGGCGCGAAATGCCAGCCCCTGAGGCAATTCGAGACGAGTACCTGCTTTATAAGTGGAGCCGTAGCCGAACGAATCGTAGTGGAAAGTGCGCCCAGCGGCTATTAAATCGAGACCGACTTCTCCCGCTTTGTAGAGAGGCAAATGGGCTTCTGCATACAAAGCCTTGACCGAGTACGCACCATCGGTGGGCGCCTCGTCACTGCCGGTGGTATTTCCCGATGCGGTTATGGGATCGGGAAGGTAGGCCCCCGCTTCCCAGCGCGATGAAAGACCTGCTGCCATGACCAGCGGACCAGCCGGGAGTTGCGCGATCTCACCGGTCAGGTTCCACTGCAGGATTTGCTGTTGAGAGTAGCCTCTGGCGATACCGGCATATTGGATGTAATCTAACATCTCCTGGGTGATTGTGCCGGCACCGTGGAGTATATCCAGTGACACGCAATCGCCGGTACAATCCTCGTCTGGTCCCAGTGCCCGCACGAGATTGCTGATTATAAATCGACCCTCGTTGACGCTGGTTCCCTCGCTACGCCCGTAGGAAAAGGACAGGTCAGCGTCAAAGCCCATAAACTGATGGTCCAAACCCAAAACGATGCGATAGGTATCGATATCCTGGAGATAGTTGCGATTGCCTGCTTCGAGAAAACGCCGCCGAACATCGATAAAATCGCGGCCAAATTCGTTGTAACGGTTGGTGGCAGATACTACGATGCCGTCGCTGATGGTGAACAAGGGCGTTGGAGCCAGCTTCTGGTCGGATTGGCGATTGGTGTACGATACTTCGAAGAAAGTTTTCGCACCTTCAGTAAATTTGTAAGCACCACTAAAAAAGGAGCTGTAGCGCGTCTGTGGGGTGTAGAGGTAATTCTCCGGCTGATAATTGTACGTGTCACCGCTTCCATCCGAGGAGATTCCAGCCCAATTGAAGGGACGCCAGCCTGTATTTGGATCGCGGTGGTAATCACCGGCGTCCTCGCCAGCCGCCGCAACGACTGCCTGCCAGACTTCGTTGCCCTCGGTGCCCAGGCGGTCAATAATGTGGCCTTCCGGGGTGGCCGAACTGCCGTTTTTGTTATAGGTGCCGTCGTTTTTTCCCCAGTCGTAGTTTTTGTCCGATACGCTGAAACTGCGGTCACCGGTCCAGACAGGCCTCCGGTTGTGGTAACCGGCCGAAAACAATATGTGGCCTTTTTCGCTTTGCAAACCGGCGGTTATGCTGAGGTCGCGGACTTCGCCATCGCCTGCACCTGAAATCCCCTCATAGTAATCTATCTCTACCCCTTCCATATCTGACCGGGTGATGATATTGATCACCCCTCCAATGGCGTCTGATCCATATATGGCTGAGGCTCCATCCTTGAGAATTTCGACGCGTTCGATAACTGAAGCGGGAATAGAATTGAGATCAACAGATGAATTTGCGCCTGTTCCGCCCGGGACGAAGCGGCGCCCGTTGACCAATACCAGGGTACGATTAGAGCCGAGTCCGCGCAGACTAATTCTGGTAGAGCCATCGCCGCCGTTGTTGGACTGGGTGTTGGTTGCATTGGACTGTACTGTGAGTGTTTGTAGCACATCTCCAATGGACGGTAATCCCCGCGCTTTGATTTCGTCACCGGATAGGACGACGACTGGCGCAGGCGAAAGACTCTCTGCGCTTTTGATGCGGGAACCGGTTACGACAATCTCTTCAAATTCGTAGATTTTCGGCTCGTCGGGCGATTCTTTAACATCCTCTGCGAATACTGGTGTAATAAATACGATGGCGATTATTTGCCAGAATATGTGCTTTACACTCATCCATACCTCGCGATTGGAGAATGACAATTTTTTAGCTATCGCACGCATACGCATCAAATACAATTTTTAAATCGCGTTTTGCGCGTGCAAAATCCGAATACGGCTGACGCGAACGGTTTTGAAGGCAGGATAAAAAATCAGCCGTCATCGCGCGATAGCCCATCAAATCTTTCAGTCCCGGCCAGAGAATCCGAAAGCCTTTCTGGGGTTTGCGAATATAAATGCCGTTGCTTTCAAAAACAATGCGTCCGCGCGTGCCTTCGATATAAGAATGCTGAAAAACGCCTTTTGTCAAACTCGGTGTTTGCCACGAGTAATGCAATTCAGCAATCGCGCCTGTGGCATAGACCATTCTCACGACAGATTCGCGCTCTGGTGTATTGCCTGAATAGCCCGGGAATATCGCCTCGATCTGTTCGGGTACCGCATCGAATAGATCTGAAATCAAGGCGATAAAATGAATGCCGCCTTCCAGCAAAGCACCATGAGCACTTTTCCAACCTTGCGCCGCTTGCGTAGTGAGCTTTTTTACTGAAACTGAACTGATTTCGCCAATATCGCCCTGGGCGACCATGTGCTTGATGTACGATAGCGAGGGTTTGTAATAATAATTCTCCGCGATCATCAATAAGGGGGTCTCGACCCGTTCCAGCGCGGTCTCGATCTCGACAATTTCCTCTGGTGAAATGCACATCGGTTTTTCGACGAGCACGGATTTGCCAGCTTCTAATAATGCGATTATCTGGTCTTTGTGATGCTCTGGCGGGGAAGCGATTACTACGGCATCCACATCGCTTTCCAATACGGCGGTCAGGTCGTCAAAGGTGCCCTCGCCCTTAAATTTGAGATTGTACTTGTACGCGCTTACCCGCGACCGACTGCAAAAATACAACACCGCCCGCCATTGCAAATTTTTCGCATGAAGCGCGCCGATATTCCCACAACCCAGGATGCAGATACGAGGCTTTTTATATGTCAGGTGATTCATTTTTGATTGTTCTGCCCTATAATAGAGAATCATATCGCTTTTTTCATTCATCAAAGCTGAGGACAGGAACAGAAATATGGGGAGCGGTTGCTATCCGCTCGGGATTATTCAGTAAATCTGCGATGCGAGATCCCACATCGGCTCGCACGACTTTGGCTCCACATTGGGGACAAACACCTGCCAGAACATTCTCTAAAACGATGAGTTCATCACGTATCCAAAAGTCCTGTTTAATACGCTGTTCTTGCAGGGGTGTGTCACAGTTTTCACATTCCCCATAATCGTAAGCATTCATGTTGTCTTTAGGCATGGCTACTCCAGAGCGTAAGTTGTGATAAACAGTAATTTCCCAGTGCTCTTAATACGACATATTATAGCGATTTGTCTTCCGTCTGTTGCGGAACCTACAATTTCGTACCGTGTACCTCGCGGGTCACGTGTAAATCTTCGTCTAATTTTTCCCCTTGCTATTGCTTCTTCAATATCTGGAAAGATTAGATCATCATCAGCCATTTCTTCAAAAAAATGTGGTATGGCAAATTCGTATTCTTGCTCTACCAACTTGCCTCGAATGACATCTATGATAGCCACTTTATATTTCCAGAGGGTTTATACTGACGTTCATACCCGCTGACCAAGACAATAGCACAACCCGTCCGGCGCGATGACGAAGAATATGCGGAAGGATTTATCACCGTGTTGGTCAATCCGATAATTGGGATCGTCATTTTGCAGTCCATTGTTCTTCAATTCGTTGAAGGCGGTTTCGACATCATCTACTTCAAAAAAACAGCCCTCCTGGGTCGGATCACCACCATTTTCCGCCAGGCCGATCTGGATATCGTCTCTTGCGAGTATAGCAGATTTACATGGCATGTCCTTCCGAGATACGACATGAAATCCCATGATTGTTTCGTAAAAAGGGATGGCTTCTTCCAGGTCCTCAACAGGAAGGTTCAGGGCATCTTGCAAGTAGGGCGAGGCTGTTTTAAATATAGATTTAGTTTTCACGCTTATCTCCTTCTCTCTGAATCTATAAAAAAATCACAATTGCAAATAGGTGATGGTTCATTCCTTCTTCCAGGCTGTGGCTCGAGTTGTCCCTTTCGCAGGTACATCCACCCGCACGGTCAGCACGGTATATCTCTCATCGTCGCTGGTGACCATCGTTTCCAGACGGCCGCCATCCACCGCGTACGCTCCTGCTGGTAGCACAAATGTCACCCGGCAATCGGGAAACGCGTCTGCAAGAATATTGGTCACTTTGGCTGTCACTCTGTCGTGTATCCCGTCGTTACCCGGATCGTATGTCACGCTAAGTGGCGGTGGTCCCGCTCGATCAAAAGGAATGGGAGCAACTGCATCTCCTCGATAGGTCGCCGATGTTACATGACCATCTTTAAAACGCACCACCCGAAAACTGCTGCTATTGCTTTTGCCCACCCGCGTCGTGGGTGTGGCTCCAATGGGCATCACCTTTTCCCCGGGACCATGCGCGTCGTGGATCAGCTTTACCTTATGCCTATCCAGAAATGTCTCTACCGGGGCATTGTGCTCGAATGCGTTGATTATCTTGATCTTAGCCTTCGCCCGCGAGGATAGAAGCGCGTTGGCTTGCGATAGATCCACATGCCAGGGATGCCCGAAATTCAGGATGCATAGGTCTGGCCCATAATCGATGATTCCCACCTGATCTCCATACCACCTCTCGTGTCCATAAAATTGGTGATTGCCGAATGTAATCGCATAGGGCATCTCCAGTACCAGATGTGATCCTGAGATATACGCCGGATTTACCGCATTGCTAATCAGGACCATATCCGGTGCGATCAGGTTGGCGACTTCGGCCAGTTGTCTTTCGTATTCCGCCTGGTACTGTCCCTGCGTGTCCAGGTGTCCAAACGTCATAAATACAGGATCTTTTGGATAGTCTCGAACGACGTACACGCTTCTGGGAGACTGTCGCGTGAAATCTCCCCGCGAGCCGGACACCTTTATCGATAGATCGTATAATCCCGGTGGTATGTCTTGGGGCAGACTTATCGTGCCTTCCCGATCATAATAAAACTTCGCGCTCGAATCCTCCTCAAACGCCACCGTACGTGAGATAGTAGCCGGCCCAACCCGACGCGACAACTTCACTTGTCCTATCGTGTGATCGTAGGCGCCCAACCGCACCCGAAAAGATTCACCGGGCCGACGGATGGCCGGGTGCCCCAGAACCGGAAATCGGACGCCTTGTGGTATGGTCTCCAGATTTCGGTGTAGATACACTGGTGGCAGGCGCGTTTCTTTTTCTTTTTGAATCGCGATTTCTTCAATTCTTTGGGACTCCCATCCGTACGCAATCAATTCCAGAGAATATCCCTTTCCTGAGGGTAGGCCAGTCAGACGACACGCCCCCGATAGCCAGTTCCGCACCAGCGTGTTCCGCACTATCTGATTACCCTGGCGCACCACCGCTCGTGCATCTACGAGGAAGCCATTTTCCTCGCCGTTGAGTACAAATGACAGCTCTCCAGAATGCTCCGTTAGGACTCGAAATCCAGATATACGGCAGCCCATCTCGCCCCTGTTCTGAAGATGCTCAACGCGTACCCGGTGGTTCCCTTGTGTCAGTCCCCTCGCCAGTACCACCTCTCGTGCTTCGTTACCCGGATACAAGACACGCGGACTCCCATCATCTACTGTCACAATTAGCTTTCCCAGAGAAGGTCTTCCGTAGGCCGACACGGCGTGCTGGCCCAGACCAAGTGCCACTCCTGTACCGGTAAATTCAAACGTCAAGGCCGCGCCATTCTCCTCCGTCTCCAGACAGGCTGTCCTGGCATACCGGAACTGGCTCTCCCACCACGTACCTGACTGCTGCACACGGACTGTATCCAGGGCTGATACCCACTCCTTACTCATTGGTGTTCATCCCCTTTATTAAACACGCACTTCTCTCGCAACAATATCCAGGTCCCACGCCTGCCAGTAATATTTTACCGGGTCGCTCTCATCCCACGTCTCATAAACATCTTTCCAGGTCAGCCAATTCATGTGTGGCTGTAGCGAGTCCTCTCGGACTGGATGACTTCGCGGTTGATATCGGTAATCAGCCGAAATCCGCAGACGATCTGCCGACTCGTTATCGCGTCCCTGATGAATGGTCAGACTGTGTAGAATAATCACGTCGCCGCATAGATAGTCGCCGCCGATCCAGACGGAATCCTCTTCGACGGGAACTTGACGACCTCCCGGTCCCACGCCTTCGAATGTTTCCAGTTTCCCGCGTCGGTGCGAGCCTCGGGCGACGGCAAGTCCTCCGAGTTCTTCTGGACAGTCACCGCAGGGAATCCATGCTGTCCAGGTTTCGTCTGATCCTCCGATGAAGTAATTGTCCTGGTGCGGTGGGGTCGAATGAGTATCTGTATCGGGGAAGACAAGACGGCAGATGTTTCGGCTGTGCGGGAGTACCTGTTCGCCGAATAGAACTTCGAACGCCCGAATCAGAGGAGGTTCGAGTGCCAGTGCGTGAAAGTCTCGAATTTTCAGTACATCATCATAAAATGCCTGCCAGCGCGGGTCTTTGCTCTCGACAACCTGAATGTCGGGATTTGCAATGCCTGATGTCAGTTCGGAGCCATCCATCAGCCACCCGTGATCCCGACAGACGCCGAGGATCTGATGCCGAACTTCGAGTACACGTTCCGGATCGAGCAGGTTGCGAAAGAATAGGTACCCATTCTCCTTTGCCTGTCGCCGGAGCGTCTCCGGATTCTGCAACAAATCCGTCGCATCCTCCAGTGTCTCGATTTGTTTCATGTCAATCATTGCCATTATGACGGTCTCCTTTTTTAGAACGAGTCAGGACCCGCGTCAGGGGACCAACTCATGTATTTCATCTGGCTCGGGCATGGATGTGAATTGGACAGCTTTTATGGTCTTGTGGCCTTCAAGTATTGCTTTGCACAGGCGGTGGCCGCCATCCATGAGTGAGCCATCTACATTTAGAATGATAGGATATTTCAGAGATGCCGTGTTAATTTTTTTACAATGCCGCGCGATCTCTCTGAGGGTAGGTTTCTTTTGCCCAAACCAGCAGTCTTCGTCTAATTCTTTGATTGATGATATATCGATTTCAAATGTAGAAAGACCGTTGGACTGTTTCCAGAGTTTTTCAGTGTACCACACAAGCTGTTTGCCATCGCGTATTGTACTGTGTTTCTGTGGCACGAAGCCTCCTTTCGATTTCAGACCATATTCAGGCTGTATCGGATTTCTTTACGTTCAACCCCTGCAAGGGGTTCTACTTTTTGTGCACCATCTGCGCTGAATCCGAATTTTCGATAAAAGGAAATCGCCCTCTGGTTGGTATCGAGAAGCCAAATTTTTACCATTGAGCAATTCATATCGCGAAGGGCCGTAAGAGATGCCTCCATCAGCTTTCGGCCAATGCCGCGGTCCCAGAATTCTTCAAGGGCATAAATTGCATAGACTTCGCCAACAGCATTTTTATCCAGTCCTTCATCTCGTACGGGACCGAAGCTGATGAAAGCAACGATCCTTTGATCTACTTCGGCTACAAGTACTTTATTTGTGGGGCTGTTGAGGGTCAGGTGCCATTGTTTCTCCCTCTGGTCAACAGATAAATTATCGAGAAAGTCGTCGGGCAATTGCCCCCTGTACGCAGCCTGCCATGATCGAACGTGGACTTCGGCCAGACCTCTGGTGTCGTTTTTAGAAGGTTCTCGAATTATTATTGTCATGGTAGGCGACCTTTCATAGTGATGGCGCCTTTCCTCATTTCTTGAGTGCGTCTTTTACGGCCCTGGCGAGTCTCGGGTACTTCTGCAGGGTGCTCAAGCGAGAGATGACGAGATTGCCGCCGCCGTATTTTAAGGCGATTGCTATCTCCTCGGCAAGGCGTTCGGGTGTGCGCACGAAGCCGGGCAGATCGTGGATGCCGATAAAGGGGACAAAGCGGTTGGTCTCCGGATTTTCCAGGCGCTTCATTTCCGCGGCTTCCATTTCAACGCGTTCGAGTCGCCATTCGGGGGGATAGAACCAGGAGATGGTCTGTGTGCAATAGTCGAGTTTGTATTTGGCGCCAATGTACTCGTCGGGAAGGAAGTGTGGCCAGACGTGGTTGGTGACGATGGCATTGGGATCTATAGATTTAGCGTGGTCGTAGAGGAGACGGTGAACGTCAATGAGCGTTTGCGTGGATATTTTTCCCATGATTTCGATGTCTGACAGATTGGGAGTTTGCGCGTTCGCTTCTTTACGGAGGGTTTCACAGCGGTCACAGAAACAGGCGTAGTAGTTGACAAAGCCAAAGCCGTCGAGGGCGATCCCGTCGGCGATGTTGAGGGCGCGCTCAACCCGCTTCTTGAGTTCGGCCTGCGATTCCGGGTGTTCGAAACAGAGGGTCGTTCTCGGTAAGACGAACGATTGCCAGCGGTAGCTCTCTCCGTGCAACCGGAGCCAGGATTGTCCGGCGATGATGTCCGAGACTGTGTGTTCGAATTCGCGCATTTTTTGAAGGCAATACGGATAGACATTTTCAAAGTCGTCGTCGGAATAGGGGAGGACGGTGGCGATGACCTGGATGTCCCGTTTATGGGCTCGCGCGACCATTTCAGGAGTGGCGCTATTGGTAATAAGCATATTGCAGCCGAGGTCAGCAACAAAATCGACGGCTTGCTCGCGTTCGGTGTCGGTCCTGAGCCGGTCGATAGCCCAGACGGCTTTCATAGGGAGATGTCCTTTATGGGGTTGGGCAACGGTCATCATCTGGTTCTGTCAGGTAATATCTCCCAGGTATATAGGAGGTGCCCCGGGTTCAGAGCCAAGGTAATCAAGTAAGGGCTTAGGATAGAATCTCAGGTTTTTGAGTTCACTAATGCTCATCCATTTTACCCCAACCTGCATCGGATCTCCCTCTGGGGCTTCGGAGGCATTATATCTTTCATCAACGGAGCATCGGAAGATGAAGTCAATTAAATGGACACCCTTTGTCCGGGAACCCTCATGATTGTCTGTGATATATTCTCGAACAAAGTTTAAATCTTCAACTGCGACGTCAGCACCTATTTCTTCCTG
The DNA here is from genome assembly GCA_026706845.1 of Gemmatimonadota bacterium. Lineage (NCBI taxonomy): Bacteria > Pseudomonadati > Gemmatimonadota > Gemmatimonadota bacterium. The sequence goes on along the minus strand of JAPOXY010000103.1, from coordinate 4,237 downwards.
GCACTCCCGCTTGAGAGCATCTATTAGTGTCTCTTTGCCGGGGTCCATGCCTCCCCCTGGCAGAATGTACCAAAGACCTTTGTCATCGATATTCTCGGTAACGAGAATTTGGTCGCCTCTCTGAATCAGAGCCTTGGCTGCATTTCGCAAGTTCATAATAGATACCTCAAGCGAATTTCACGTTATTCATCTCAGATCATTTTCCCCCAACACGTATTTGATCTGTACGTTTCCATCTTTATCGACAATTTTCATGTTTAGCTCGCGATTGCCTTTAGGGCCTGAGAAACGGAGTAGCCCGAAGTTGAAACCGGGATAGACGGTTGCGATACTCTGTGGGTTTCCGCGCCAGCCCGAGCGGGGTCTCTGGACGATTGGGTCTGTCCTGACGGCGGCGTTGGAACTGAGCAATTCAAAGAGGGGATAGGTGTCCTGTCCCTCGCGATAGAGGCGGTTGAGCGTCCCAACGTGCCAATCGCCTGCGATGAAGACGACACCGGTGATGTTTTCGGCGAACATCCATTTCAGGAAGTCGTCCCGCTCTGTACCAAAATTGTCCCAGCGCTCGCCACGTCCCGTGAAGTCAACGACCATGCTATTTCCGTTGGCGATTACTTTGAACGTCGCTGTACTCGCCTTCAAGGATGCTTTCAGCCAGTCGATTTGGCTCTGGCCGAACATTGTCTTGCGGTCTTCTGCGTCATTCGGGTCCCGATGATAGCGGTCGTCGAGCATGAAGAACTCGACATCGGAAATTCGGAATTTGTGAAAGATCCCCTTTGTCTGGGAAGTGCCTCCACCCGAGTTCGGCCAATACCGTCGATACAGTTCCAGGGTCTCTTCCCGATAGGAGAATGTGCGGTCGGAGTTGTTGGGCCCATAGTCGTGGTCGTCCCAGATCCCATAGCTGGGCGTCGTCGCCATGAGTGCTCTGATTTCCGGCACATGTCGTACTTCCCGATGGTATCCCGCCATTGCATAGCGAACTGGGTCCGGGTCCTCGCCATAGTGACTGGATCGTCCCGGCATGTAGTTGATGTCGCCAATAAAGAAAAATGCGTTTGGGCGGTGTTGCAAGACTTCTGCAAATGCAGGTTGCATGGGCTGTGTTCCCGGGTTCAAGCAGGATCCGAATCCCACGGAGAAATCAGCGACGTAGGTTGAATCATTCTGTCGCGGTTGCATCGCGGGCATTGTACGGAATACCTGGGGAACAAGTGCTCTTACCTGTTTTCCATTTACCGAAATCGCGTAGTGAACCCTTGTGTTCTGCACAAGTCCGTTCAGTGTCACCGTGCCAGTGTGGGGATAGCTTTCCGAGGTCATTGTCTCGACTGCTGCACGGGTGATCGTCATAGCTCTGCCCGTTTGCGTCCAGTAATCTACTGTGACCTTTGCTGGCGCGTCTGTCTCAACCCAGATTATCGCCGACGATGTCGTCGTGTGGCTTATCATTGGGCCTGCAAGTAGCTCTGCAGCCATCATCCGCGATGGAATGAGCATCAGTACTGTTAAGATCAAAATTTTCATCCTTCCTCCTCTGTTGTAAAGACTGTGGAACGTATTGTTTTTGCCAGCTCTTCAGATCGCTGAGAGCCAATCAATAATCGCTTTCCATTCGTTAATTCCAATTGTACGCCCCGATCTCCACTCACATTATAAGCTATTCCTTTAGTTCCATATCGAATTCCCCATCCGCCGTATTCTTTGATTGGGCTGTACTGTCTGGCATCGCATTTTGCAATTTCTGAGAATGGGATTACCTCTCTCTTTAGCGGAAAGAATCTGATGTGAATAGCGTCATTTTTGACTTCAGTTATCATCTTTATCGAAAGCATAAACACCGGTACCAATACCAGAGCCAGAGCAATGGCACCGAAAATGAGCATATTGGTGCCAGACATTGGCCAGTTCCGAAATACCTTGAATCCTATATAGATCAAAGCTGCAAGTACAATAGCCAATAGCCAGCCCTGTCTAAATTGCTGAATTTCGATGAAATTTGAGTTGTCCATTTATGCCTCCCAGGGTATAGGTACATCGATCTCTGTGGCAATGCGTTGCAACATGTCGAGATGTTCTTCGGTCAGCGGGATACCGCTTTGCTCGCGCGTTTGTTCGCGTTGCCATTCCAAACTGCCGGGAACTTCGGCGCTCGACAAGCCCGGCATGGGGTTCAGTGACCGGCTTTCGCGCAAAATGCGAGAGATTTCTGCCTTATAAGCCTCCAAGTCTCCCAGTTGAGCCACATCAATCGCCACAATCATAAATCCCCGCGTGGCGCTTGAAAATTTTGGTCTGTGCGATTCAGGTGTTGCTGTGCCTGCTAAAATACCCGCCAGGAACCACGATGTAAATCGCATGCCCAAACTTTTAAAAATAAAATCCGGGAATGTCTGCAATGCCTCGGCGAGTTTGCTGCGGTCTTTCAACATGTTTGCATTCATGTCCAGTACAAAAGGCGGACCTTCTGCAGTTGGTATGCCAAAACACATCGGGGGGGCAGACATCGCATCCCATACCGTTGCATCGGGGCGCGTCGGTTTGGTCCAAGCGATTCCCCCTGCCACGCAAAGGGTCGCCAGGTCGCGTGTTAGTGCCAGCCGCGCGTAGATCCCCGCGCTGCCCACATGGCCGTGATTGCGCGTGCTCGCAACGGCAATGCCGTTTGTTTTCGCCTTTTCAATGACGGCCTCTGTTGCCCGCGTTGCTACGAGGTAACCCGCACCGCCATCGCCATCAAAAATCGCCATTGAAGGGGCATCCATGATCTGGGCAATTTCGGGCTGTGGGTTAATGCGCCCTTCTCGAAACTCAGCCACATACCGCCGCAACTGTCGCGTGCCGTGTGAGGCCACCCCGCGCAAATCCACATCTACAAGATAGCGCGCGATCAACGCGGCATCGCCATCTGGCAAACCGACTTTGTGCAATGCTTCAGTCGCAAAGTCGCGCAACAAATTGGGCATTATACGCCTGGCGTCTTCGGGGATGTAAACGGGCATGAAGTCTCCTTCGAGGTGGAACTACTGTTCTGTCCAACTGGCGATGAAGTCCGCCGTGTCATAGTCCGCGGGCATCTCATTGAAATAATGCTTCATGGGGATGGATTGAAAGCCCGGCACAAAGTGTTCTTCGTCCGATTGGAGCAGTGCTTCGAGTGGGCTGAAGCGATCCCAGAGCAAGTGGACTTCGTCAGAGGTGAATCGTTCGGCGAATTTCGATCCCCAGTTGAGCGTGATGGGATGTTTTCCCAGAAGGCGACGCTGGAGGTCTTCGGCGATATTCTGAAGCGGAGGGTCTTTTCGCAGTCGAATCGCAAGTGCCGCTTTGCAGAGGAATACGGTTGACAGAATTCTACCTTTTTCGGCCCGCCACGGATGGAGGTTGTCCAGGGCGCTGAGATACGCGGTGCTATCTCCAGAGAGAACAGCTCTCAGTGCGTCTTCCGTGTGCTGCATCATCTGTTCGCTGCGGTTGTTCCAGCGCGCGAATGCCTCCTGTGCCTGCGGAGAGAGGTAGTTGGTAAACGAGAGGTCCTTGATTGAAGTGTGGGTCGAGAAGCCACCGTGGATGGTTCGCCGCATTTTGGGGCTGTAGTTGCTGCCCCAGTGGAGGATGGGGAGGATATAGACGACGCCGTCACCGGCTTCGAGGTGTGTCTGTACGCCATTGGGTAGTGGGCGGCAGGGGTCTGCCAACAATATCTCATTCTCTTCGGGGGTGTTCAGCCGCAGATGGCTGCCCGGTATTACCCAGAGGACGCTGTCGTCGTAGAGCGGGATGTTCCACTGGACGTAGCGCGGGCCTCCTTCGAGGATGTCGTCGATATAGCCCTGGAGCGGTGCCGTGTCGATCGGATGGTGATCGCGGTGCCACTTTGCCGGGCCGTGATCCCTGACGGGGTTGCACATCATCATCATTTCTGTGACGGCTCCGTCCGCGATATCGAGAAGTTCTGTACTGACCCCGTGGATGTTCTCTTCGAGCCATACTTCGACTGCTGGCGCGGTCTCCTGGTCGATCTGATTGACGAGCGGCGATCTTGAGAGTTGCAGGCGAGGCTGTGGCGCTGTTTCCCATACGCCTCCAGGTGGATCATTTTCCGCACGCTCGGCTTTCCAGTTTTCGCGCTGGCGGTCAACGAGCGTTTCGTACGCCTGACGGACGCGTTCGAGCTTATCGCGTGGCACGGCTTCCTTGACGATGAGGTAGCCGGTTTCCAGAAATTCGTCGC
>JAPOXY010000102.1 GCA_026706845.1 Gemmatimonadota bacterium | reverse complement strand
GGCGCGATTGGCAAAAAAGGTAGATCCCAATTCCCTTTTTTTTCGCACTTACGGTACATTCTCAAGCACCCTTTTAAGTCTTGATGAGGGCCTCCATTTTGCACCGCATCTCAGCGAAAAATATAATATGCCTCCTTTTTACTTTACTGGCATTCTGGTGGCTTATGAACGCAACTTGCCACCGGGCACCAAAGAGGGTGAATCTTTGCTGTGGCGCATGGCCCAACATTACAGAGATCGCGATCACCCCGTTGCTGCTCGCAGTGCTATTGATCAGCTTATCCAAAGATACCCAAATTCCAAAACGGTTTTGCATGGTTCGACTGAAAGGCTTTTAAATGCACTGGATATGCGGGAAGACCGTGTTGCGCCAGATTTTGTTGTGCAAACTGTGGATGGCGATTCCTTGAGGCTTTCCGACTTTCGGGGCAAATTTGTGATGCTTGATTTTTGGGGGACGTGGTGCGGCCCCTGTCTTAATGAATTACCACACCTCAAGAAGTTATCTCAATCTTTTTCGAATGAGTTGAAGGTCATTGGTCTGGCTCATGATGATCCGAGAAATTTGGCGGATTTTGTTAAGGAGAACGACATCCCCTATCCCAATGGGATAGCAGATTCGAAAATTCATAAGGCTTATGGGATCGTGTCCTGGCCAACGACTTTTCTCATTGCGCCCAATGGAAAAATTATTGCTAAAAATCTGCGCGGTGAAAAACTGGTTGATCTGGTTGCAGAAAAATTGGCCGCGCATAAATAATCGCTGTTGAGCAGGGATAACGGATGATAAAGGGAAAAATGTACGTTTGGTTGATTTTTGCACTTATGTTGAGCGGTTGCTCTCGGGGTATTGACGAATACGTGCGTCAGTCGCGCCATGTGGATGTCGATGTGCGGGTTTATGGCGTTGAGAAGTTGGGGAAGAGTGGTCAGTTGGATGCTGTCCCGCATTTGATTCAGGCGTTGAAAGATGAAAAAGCGCGGGTGCGGTTGGCAGCGATAGATGCGCTGGGTATGCTGAAAGACAGGCGAGCGACTAAGGTGCTCATTCCCTTTTTGCAGGACAAACGGGCTGTTCTGGCATTGGCTGCGGTGGAGGCGCTGGGTCAGATTGGAAATTTGACGGCGGTGGAGGCATTGGTCGCTGTTGTGCAAGCGGAGGTGCCTGTATTGCGACTGGCGGCGATAGATGCATTGGGTCAGATTGGGGATTCGACTGCGGTGGATCTTCTGTGTTCGCAAATGCAAAGTGAAATATCCCAGGTGCGATGGGTTTCAGCAGTGGCTTTGGGACGTATTGGGTCGCCCCGGGCGATTGGGCCTTTGGCAAATTTGTTGGGCGATGAGGAGATGCGCCAGACTGTTCTGTTTGCTCTGGATCAGATTGATAAAAATTGGCGTGCGCGGCCAGAGGTCGAGATGGCTGTGGAGAGATTTCAGCGTGATTTGATGCAAGATGATATGTTGGGCGATAAACAGGCAGTCATTCGGTTCCGCGCATTGGAGGGTCTCAATGCGGTTGTTCCCGACTGGCGAGAGAAAGATTGGGCAGAAGAACTGGTGATTCACTGGTGCCGCTGGGTGACAGAGGGCAATGATAACGAGCGAAAGGTTGCGGCGCGTTTTTTGGGCGATTTAAAAGATCAGCGGGCAGTGCAGACATTGCTGGTCGCAACAGAAGATAGAGATCGCAATGTGCGTCGGCAGGCTATTCAGTCGCTGGGTAAAATGAGAGATATGCGCGCGGCAGGTGTGTTGAGGCATGTGGTTGTGGGAGAAGACAGGTATGTTCGCGGAGCAGCAGCGCGAGCATTGGGTGCATTGCGCGATACGAGTGCTGTTGAGCTACTGATCTCGCTGGTAGATCGGGAGATGCATTTGCAGGGGCGATCTGGAGAGGAGATGATGGCGTCTATTGCCCGTGCTTTGGGTGTCTTAAATGACAGGCGAGGGATAGATGCTTTGATCCGCTTGTTGGGCCATCCGGGGATACATGTCCGAAGATCTGCTGTAGAATCGTTGGGACAAATAGGTGACCTGCGAACGACGAATGCCCTGGCGCAAGCGTTAAATGATAGTTCGGTTTTTGTGCGCTGGTCTGCGGCCTGGGCACTTGTCACATTGAAGGATGCGCGTGTGGTACCTGTGCTGGTGGAGATGTTGAGCAAGGGAGCGAATGTGCAGATGGCGGTGAGGGCACTTCGGGATATTGAGCCAGATTGGCGCAATAGGCGCGATGTGCAGGAGAAAATAGATGCGTGGATTTCGGCATTTGAGAATGGCAAAGGGGTGGAACGCATTGCGGCGGCTATGAAGCTTTCTGAGATAGGTGGCGATCGCGTTGTCGAGGTGTTGAAACGCGCTTTGCGAGAACGCGAACTGGATGTTATTGCAGCGGCGCACCCATTTTTTATTCGCGAGTATTCCGCATTTGCAACTTCCGCTCTTGTCCAGGCTCTGGAACACGAAGGCGATGAGCGTATGGCCAGCGCAATGCTCGCGTCTGGCAATCCCAAACTCGCCAAAGCCGCTCGACATTGGGCTTATGCCCGGGGTATGGCGTTGGTGTCTCCGCCCAGGCGTTTGGATGATGGTGGTTGAACGCAGCACAAAAAAAGATGGCCGATTAAGCATATCGCAGAGCAGTGGGTTGAAGAGACTTGCCGCTCTATTATTTTTGTGTGGAAACATGAGATTTTGGCACGGATGCACTCGTCACAATACATTCTTGACACTTGATGGTGTATATACTACCGTTTTAGTCAGAATCCTTTATTGACATGCTCAGGAGTTATAGGCGATGTGTTATTTACTCTCATTTATATCCATTGTGACGCTTGCCGTTTGCCTCCTGACGAGCCATGTAAGTGCGGTATCGGCAGATGAAAAGTTATCGCAGGCGGAGACCGATTCACTGAGCCAACTTGAGAAGGCGATTGAGCGTACGCCAAAAGATGGCAGCCTGTGGGTCAAACTCGGATACGCTTATTTCTCGGCTGGCGATCTGAAACAGGCTGAAAAAGCCTTCCGAAATGGGATGAGATATGCAAATTCTGCAGCCTCGTACAATGGTATGGGGCTGGTTTTTATGTACTCGAAGACACATCACAAATACAATGCACTTCAATACTTCCGCAGAGCGTTGGGTATTGATCCGACCTATATCGAGGCGCAGATCAACATGGCGCAGTTGTATATTGATCTGAAAAATGACTCTGCCGAGAAAGCATTGATGAAGATTATCGCGATGGATTCGACCTAT
>JAPOXY010000101.1 GCA_026706845.1 Gemmatimonadota bacterium | reverse complement strand
AGATGATCTCGCCGTAAAAAAACGAAATGAACAGAAATTAAAAAACCTGTTCGCAGAGTTGGAATTCAACACACTGGGCAAGCGGCTATTTGGAAATGATTTTAATATAGATCAGCAGCAGATCTCGCTCTTCGGCGATGAAACAGCGATGGCGGACGTATCAAAACACAACACCATTGCAGATGTCGAACACACATATCACCTCGTGGATACGCCGGAAAAACGCGCCGCATTGATCGAAAAATTGGCACAACAAAAGGCGTTTTGTTTTGATACAGAAACAACGGGGCTAAACCCGAGAACATGTGAAATGCTCGGCCTCGCCTTTTCATTTCAACCGCACACGGGATATTACGTCCCAATACCAGAAGACCCGGATGAAAATAAGGCAGTATTGGAAGAATTCCGCGGAATTTTGGAAAATCCAAACACCGAGAAAATCGGACACAATCTCAAATTTGATCTCTCCGTATTATTGTGGCAAGGCATCAGGGTTCAGGGACCGGTTTTTGATACCATGCTCGCCGCTTATGTAACCGCACCCGAAATGCGTCGCGGCATGGATTCTCTATCGCTGGCATTACTGGGATATGAACCCATTAAAATTGAGTCTTTAATCGGCGAAAAAGAAAAGGGCAAAAAACAAAAAACCCTGCGCGAAGTCCCCCTGGACAACGTAGCAGAATACGCAGCCGAAGATGCTGACATCACCTTGCAACTGTCCGAAGCTCTGCGCCCCAAAATCAAAGAAATGGGACAAACGCGCGTATTTGAAGACATAGAATGCCCGCTGGTATCTGTACTGGCGCAAATGGAATACGAAGGCATTCGCATGGAAGCATCTGTAATCGAAATACTTTCGGAAGACCTGCAGGATGAATTAGTCGCCATCCAAAAGCGCATTTACGACCTGGCTGGTGAAACATTTAACTTAAACTCACCCAAACAATTGGGCGATATCCTCTTTGAAAAATTAAAACTCGATCCCAATGCGCGGCGCACAGCCAAGACAAAGCAATATCAGACAAGCGAAGCAATTTTGCAGAGGTTGGCTTATAAACACGAAATAGTAGAACAAATTTTGGAATATCGAACATATTCAAAATTGAAATCCACCTATCTGGATATGTTGCCGGGCGCGGTATTTAAGGGTACCGGGCACATCCACACGCACTACGAGCAGGCCGTCACGGCCACCGGACGGTTGCAATCGCACGGACCAAATCTGCAAAATATTCCCATTCGCACGGAAAAGGGGCGCGAAATTCGCAAAGCCTTTGTACCTCGCAATGAAAATTACACGCTCTTGTCAGCAGACTATTCGCAGATAGAATTGCGCGTAGCGGCTGAACTCAGTCGCGATGAAGAGATGCACAGGGCCTTTCGAGAAGGACTGGATATCCATGCGGCAACCGCAATGAAAATTTACGGATTGGACGAACGCGATGTAACCGACGACATGCGTCGGCAGGCAAAAACCGTAAACTTTGGCATTATTTATGGAATCTCGGCCTTTGGCCTGGCGCAACGCCTGAATATTCCGCGCTTTGAAGCCGGTAATTTAATTGAGCAATATTTTGAGCAATTTTCCGGCGCAAAAAAGTACATGGATGACACCATTGACTTTGCCAGAGAACACGGGTACGTGGAAACCATGACCGGACGCAGGCGATATTTGCGGGATATCCACTCGCGCAATGCCACCACGCGCAAAAGTGCCGAGCGCAACGCAATCAACTCGCGGATTCAGGGTTCAGCTGCCGACATGATTAAAATTGCGATGCGCCGCGTCCAGGATGCCCTGTTTGAACGGGACTTAAAAACGCGCATGCTGCTACAAGTACACGACGAACTCGTCTTTGACATGCACAAAGACGAAGTCGATATCGCGATGCCCCTAATCGAAGACGCGATGAAAAATGCCCTGCCAATGTCCGTGCCAATTGTGGTTGAAATGGGCATGGGAAATACCTGGCTGGAAGCCCATTGAAAAATGGAAATCACATGTTCAACTGGCTCAAAAAACTATTCGCCCCTCCTGTCGAACACCTGCCGCAACTCGAAATGTTTCGCGACCACCTCAATAACCTGCCCGAAATTCAGCAAATTACCGGTTATGCCACACGCACCTATCGTTCGGGTGACGAAGCCGCCTGGTGTCGCATCATGGAAGGCAATGTGGGCAGCAACTGGACGACGGAGAAATGCCGAGCGCAATTGATCCGCGATCCCCGCTTCCGGGCAGAAAACCTCTTTTTCATCACCCACAACGACGCTCCCATAGCCAGCGCGTGTGCCTGGAAAACACCCGGCCAATCGCCGGAAACGGGTGAAGTTCACATGGTCGCCGCGCACGCAGACCACCGCGGCAAAGGACTCGGGCATTTGCTCAACGCCCTCGTCCTCCATCGCTTAAAAGATCTGGGCTATCAAAAAGCACATCTAAAAACCGATGACTGGCGCCTACCGGCCATCAAAACCTACCTCGACGCGGGCTTTCAGCCCCTCAACACCCACGAAAGCCATCCCGAACGCTGGGAAGCCATCTACACCCAGCTCAAAAAGAAAAAATAACCTCCTCATCCCATCAACGCATTATACCCCATCCCCATCACCTCCTTGACGTGTTCCAGCGTGCGTTGTCCTTCAATACGCGCCCTCGCACCGCCTAAATTCAAAATATCGCGCACCAAATCGGGCTGTTCTTCAAAACCCTTACGGCGTACCCGAAACGGCGTCATAAAATCATTCAGCACATCTGCCAACGCGCCTTTACACGTCGTACAGCCAATCGTCCCGCTGCGGCAGGCCCTTGCCACCTGCTCGGCATTCTCTTCATCAAACACCTCTCGATAGTGAAATGCCGAACACACATCGGGATTTCCCGGATCAGTTGCCCGCACCCGCCCCGGATCGGTAACCATATTCATCACCTTTGTCCGCATAGACGTTTCTCTATCCGACAAATCAATAGCATTGCCGTAGCTCTTCCCCATCTTACTCTGACCATCTGTGCCCTTCAAGCGCGTGCCATAAACGCCATCGGGAATGGGAAACACCTCGCCGTAAATCCGATTAAATCGCGCAGCCACTTCCTGCGCCAGTTCAATATGGGGTCTTTGATCTGGACCCACCGGCACATATCGCGGACGAAAAAGCAAAATATCCGCCGCCTGAGATACCGGGTACCCCACAAACCCGTAAGGCACCCGATTCCCCAACCCCATCTTACCCATCTCTTCCTTAACGGTTGGATTCCGCAACAAACGCGGCAACGTCACCAAATTGGAAAAAATCATGGTTAACTCTGCCAGTTGCGGCACCTGTGATTGCAAAAAACAAACGCTTTTTTTGGGATCAAATCCCGCCGCCAGATAATCCAGGACCATTTCTCTGACGTGATGCTCCAGATCCTCTGTCCGATCCCGATGCGTCGTCAGCGCCTGATAATCGGCAATCATAAAAAAACACTGAAACTCATCCTGCATCTCAAACCGATTCTTCAACGACCCGACATAATGTCCCAAATGCATTCTACCCGTCGGGCGATCTCCTGTTAAAACAATTGTGCGACTCATCTTTGTTCCTTTCTTTGAACGATTAAAAAACCATAATTTCCAAAAAAAAGCGCGCCACCTTCCGGTAGCGCGCGGTGCAAACAAACAAAGATCGCCAGATATCCGGTGGTGGACATACATCTCCCATTGCGCCTGTCCACCACCAGCGTCCGCCAATATTAAATAGCTCTGTCATCGCACTCAAAAACATCGCATACTTCCAATAAAAAACCGCCGTCAAAAAGCCGACGGCGGTCAATTCACAATTTTCAAATAAATACAATCCGTCAGCAAACCCACACAGCGGCACGCCACCAACCACGGACGGTTTCAGACACACGGGGAGCCAGCACCCTATCGGGCGTCGCATCAGTCAAAGTGTAATCGTACATAGTCATAACAAACTCCCGTGATATACCGCCGAAGAAAATAACGACTTCAACCCCCCAAGTCAAGCCGTTTGATTTTCTTTAACTCACGAACCGGAACGAGTACAGCTTTGCCGACCGCATCACGACGCGAAGCCGCAGCGGTCCTCGATCCGTGGGTATCCGGCGGCCGACCCCCTGCCACGACACGCCTGCTTTGATTGCGTTGGCGACAATCGTCTCGCACGTCTTCAGCGTGTAGCCTTCCACGGGGCGCCCCTCCTCGTCCTGCAGCTCGACCAGCAGCCAGCCGCCCCCGCCACAATCTACATTCAGCTCGAGCGCCTGACCGTCGAACGCCAGCGGAGGTGTCACAAACTCTCCGCCAGAGAGAGACACATCCGCCGAGACAAAACCATCTCGCCTCAGGATCGCCCGGAACAGCCCGGTATTCCAACCGTCGCGCACCTCATCATTATGCCGACTTCCCCTCCCCGAATAATAGATCCACATCTCGGTCTCGGTAAGCACGGGCCAGACATTGGCCATCACCATGCCACCCGATGGTCCTCCATCCAGCCCCCGGCGGATGAACGGCTCCCGATCTCCCTGACGCGACCATATGATCCCGTCACGGCTCGTAAGGAGCCGGACGTCCATCGTGGCCGGGAAATCGGACGCTTCCCAGTGGTAGTAAGCGGCGGGCATCATGAAGTACGCATCATCCGCCTCGGGATGCTTATAGACTGCGTTCGTGTAGTAATCGACCTGCGGCCTGTCCATTGACCGGGGAGGCAGAGGGGCTTCCAGGTCCAGCGCATCTCCCTCCAGAACGATCAGCGTGGGCTGCGACCAGGTCTTAAAGTCGGGCGACGTGATCCGGCCAACGGACCGGTACCGCTTTCCGAGCTTCATTTCCGCCGCCTCGTCCCGTCGCTGGGTCTCGTGCACCCGCGTATAGCCGACGTAGAGGTCCAGGCTGTCATCCCAGAAGAAGACATTCTGGGTGTCGCACATCTGGTTGGGCGGATTCGGCTGGCCCTCATCATACGTCCAATGGATCCCGTCCGGCGAATGCATGGCCCAAAGCCCCGGCTGAACACCGGCCTCGATCTCATCATCCCTGGGATAGTACTTCGACCAGAGCCGGTAGCGCGAATCGGCGGGCGCGCGTTCGTCTATATAAACCGTCGCGCCCTGCATGCTCTGACGCTCATCCAGCGGGGCGACGATGTTGTTGGCAGTGCTGCCCTGGAACGTTACGAGGTGCATCTCCGGCTTCTGCCAGAAAACCCCGTCTTCGGACTCCGCATAGCAGAGGCGGACCGCCCCTTCCTGCGGACCTCCCGATTTCATCTGTGCGCCGTACCAGAGCCGGAAGTGCCGCTCCCCTTCCCGGATCACTGTGTTGTACGCCCCAATCCCGAGCTTCTCCCACGGCTTGTCCGCCCGGAGCACTGGCTCGGGGGACTGCAAAGGCGGATTCATACGGAGATTGACACCAGAGACCCGATCAAAGAAACGCGCGTCGATGAAAAGCTGTTTCCGGCTCCCGACATGAACTGTAGCAGCCATGAGATACTCCTTCCTATTGTCGATGCCACCATCGAAAAATTTGTCTGACCCTGATACTGTACATTCCTACTCACACGCAAGTGCGGCCAACAAAGCTTTGATATACCCGACTGAGTAGGCGAGCGCGTGGGTATTGCCAGCATGCCCATCCCCTTCGAGCGTCGGATAGTGGTCGGGATTCAGACAGCCGTCGTAACCCACCCGCTTCAACTCGCGCAGGATCTTGAACATGTTCATGTCCCCATCGTCGAGCAGGACCTCTTCGAACGCACCGGCAGTTGCAAAGCTCGCCCGTACATTTCGAAAGTGAACCTCGAAGAGACGTCCTTTTCGCCCGTAGTTGTGAATCTCGTCCAGGACGAGTGGAAGTCCTCCAGCCTCCGCGCGTGTCCCACAACAGTAAAGATAGCCGACACACGGGTTCGGAAAGGCATCGATCACTCGGTGAAATCCCAGCCCGCCGAAGAGCGCATCCTGCGTCGGAGGGTCGGAGGGATGCATCATCAGTCTGACGCCTGTGGCTTCCGCGACGGGCACGAGCCGTTCGTAAGCCGCACAGACGCGTCCCCACCGCTGCTCCCGCACTGCTATGGCCGGCGGCTCATCCCCCTCTGCGAGTGACAAACTGTCCCCTCGAGCCAGGTAACCACCGCGGTGCGATGCCCGATAGTGTCCAATCATCCAGGGATCTGTGGAATAGTCGAAGTGCACCCGTCCAAGAGGATAGCCTGCTTCGCCAAGGACCTGGACGGACTCGCACGCGACGTCGAGCTCCTCCTCAGCGCCATCCTCTTCGTCCATGAACCGCTTCGATAGACCGGGCAAACTGATGCGATTCACCTGCAGACCCCAGGAATGAACCCGTTTCTTTATTTTCAATGCCTCGTCCAGATTGAAAACGCCACGGTCATCGGTCGGCAATGGCAGGGCATCGACGCAATCGACGCCCAACTGGGTTAGCTGGCGCAACGTCGCATCGGAAGGGTCTTGACACCAGGCAGCTACTTTGATCATGGGAGACCTCCAGGGATGTACATCCGAGTGGAAAGAATCGTGGACTGAACGTGAGAAGCAAAGATTGTTTCGGCGAGGCAGAGAAGCGGGATGGCAGCAGCGCTACCCTCCTTCTGGATGGCGGCCGCCGAGCAATTGAAGCAGGCGATCGCTGGCAGACACCCGCGCATCTTCGGGAATGGGCACCCGGTTCATCCATCCAAACCGCCGGAACGCCCAGTCAACCGCGTACTGTGACTGCATCAGGTACCGCGTGCGATCAGACCTGTTCGGCGCCCCCCGGTGCCAGCACTGCGGATCCTGCACATAGATGTCTCCTGCCTTGCAGAAAACAGATACAGGACCTCGTCCTTCGAACTCCGGATTCTCCTGACTGTTCGGTGCCTTGCCCGAAAGGTGGCTTCCAGGGACGTACTGTGTGGGACCGTGTTCGATCCGCTCGATATCACTCAGCGCCATTTGCACGGTAATCCAGAGCACTGGCGGTCGAATTTCAGGATCGTGACGGGGCACGCTCTCCGGGACGGGAAAGTGGACCGCACCATCCACGTGCCACCTTTCGATCGCCACGCCGGACTGGTTTCTCAGCACGTTCTGTCCACAGAACCGGCAGTCGGGTCCGACAATCGCCTCAGCAAGGCTCAGGATCGGTTCCCGAAGAAGCATCTCCCTGAAAATTCCGTCCAGCGCGATCGTGTTTCGCAGGATAAATGGTTGATCCCCCTCGCCGTGCATTTGCACGTAGCGACGGTCATGTAAGCCGAGGTCTTCCTCTTCCGCAAGCAGAGGATCGTCGAGAAGCGCATCCGTTCGGTCTCGCAGCGCCTGCATTTCACCTGCTTCGAGCACGCCGGGGATATGCACGAAACCGTCCCTGTGGAAGCGGTCGATGATCTCCTGGGTGGTCTCTTCTCCGAAAGGCTCGCCGGATTGGATCGGACTCAACAATGGAATCCTCCTTGAGATGGTCCGGAAGAACGTTAGAACACCCCTCTAATGTATCATCAAAAAAATAGCGATTCCAAAAACTCACGTCAAGCCGTTTGATCTTCTTTTGCCTCTGCGCGCTCCCCATAAGACAACTCGCATGTCCCCGTATCGCACGCCACGCGACCAGAAAGGTGGCGATACCGCGCAATCAGCGCGTATCCCGCCCGAAAAACGAGATTCAAAATCGGTACGCGGTACAACCAGGCAAACAAATGGAAAGGCGGCAACCTGCGATAGATTTGATACACGGCATCCGCACCCACATAAATATCCTCTTTCCCCACCACCAGGCGCATACCCGTATTGAAATCCGACGACGCCAGCTTTGGAAAATGGGTTTCTATCCCCTGCGTCTGCCTGGGCAAATAATCAAACTGACTGCGTTTGTCTTTCTTTTTTATACGGCGAACACTCCAGATACAAAAACGACATTCGCCGTCATATACAACAATCGGTTTTTCCATCACGCCTCCGCGAAAAACCTAACTCCTCGGATAAAACACATCCACCAGAGTCTCCACATCATCCCATGCGCACAAAAATCGCTCTTCAAATCCGCGATGGATATTGTGCTCGACCTCTGTCTCGTCGGGCAGCGGGAACACAATCGTCTCTCGATCGGCCTCAATTGACGCATTCACCGCCAGACTCATCTCCTGATCCAACCGACCCATCGCAGCACCGTAATCCGGCTCGCGATCTTCTCGAACAGCATTGGCGATACTCAACAACTCATCTGCCACGGCCACTTGCCCTTCACTCAGCGCATAGTTTGCAAATGGATTCTCCCACGCAATCGCACCACTGGGCAACTCATAGCGAATCTCGCGCAACACATTTACGCCATCTACCGTTTCCGTCACGCGCACGGGTTCATAAGCCACACCCTGTGCGCCGGTTTCCAATTCATCCTTTGGCACAACATACACATTGCCATCCACAATGCTACCCGCTGTCCCGTCAATCTCATCCATACCCGCTTGCTTGCGCCCGAGTGAACGCGCGTGAATCACATTGGAATACACCATCAGCGCGGCCACATCATTGTCAAATTCCAAAAAACTCAAACTCCATCTTTCCAACTCGTGATGCCGTTTCATGCGATCTATATGTGGAATCACGGGCGTTGTATGGCTCAACCCAATCACCTGCCTGGGATTGCCACCGGCCAACACGCGCAACAAGCTCATCCCGTGATACCCGCCCTCGTGACATATCCGATAGATCCGTCCAATTTCCCCAATAACATCCGACACGAGCACCTTCTTCTTTAACCGCTCAATCGGCGCGCGATAATAATTCTCGGCAACCTCCAGATAAACGCCCGCATCTCGCGCCGCTCGAATCATCATATCTGATGCCGGTCGGGTCATAGCAATAGGTGTCTCCACAACCTGATGCACACCTGCTTGCGCCAAAAAACAGCAAATCGCATGGTGCGCCACGCCTGGCACCACCACATCGGCAACATCGATATCTTCATTATCGACCAGGTCGCGCACACTCGTATAAGCCCTTACCCCGTGTTCTGCTGCCAAACTCTGGGCTGTTTCCTCATCCTTATCGCAAATGGCGACAAAGTCAAAAACATCTGCCAGTTGCACAATCACGGGCAAATGCGCCCCTGCGCCGCGCCGTCCAGCACCCACAAGTGCAATTTTGAGACGGTCCATAACATCCCTCCAATAAAGTTTGTTTTCGCCATTCTGCTACCGGTCTAACATCAATCTACTTGCGGAATTTTTATCTTAACCTATCTTGGCGATAATTCAAACAATAATCAACACAAAAGAGGAGCAGGTCATGTCGCAAAACAAAACCATCGGGGGTGGGGGCTTTCACCACGTTGCAATTCGCGCCCACGACTTTGAAGCATCCGTAAAATTTTATACCAAAGCGATGGGATTTGAAAAAAAAATCTCTTGGGGTGAAGGCAAAAGACGCGCCATCATGCTCGACACTGGGGATGGAAATTACCTCGAAATTTTCGCCAATGGCACAGATGAACCCAAACCGGAAGGGTCCATCATCCACTTTGCACTGCGCACCAGCGATTGCGACGCTGCCATTGAACGCGCCAGAGCAGCCGGGGCCGAAGTCACCATAGAACCCAAAAGCCTCGAAATTCCCAGCGAACCCCACAAAACCCCTGTACGCATCGCCTTTTGCAAAGGTCCCGACGGCGAAATCATCGAATTTTTTCAAAACGAATTGACTTGATCGATTGTCTGAGGAACCTCGCTTTGTCCCCAAACGTCTTACACGGGACATCACAGCCATTTACATCTGCCGGGGAAAAGGAAAAATCATGAACAAAATTATACCTGTTTTGTGTCTGATATTCGCAATCGCCGCATGTGGTGACGACAATCCTGCCGATTCGGGCCAACCCGTCGTTAATCAAACATTTAATCTGTCGAGTGGATCAATTGAAGAGTTTCGCTTTACCGTTGACACCGACTTACAGCAAAACGCCATCCTCCAGGGCGAATTTAGCGTTGAAAACGGCAGCATTCAGATGGCTGTTATGGGC
>JAPOXY010000100.1:49653-77010 GCA_026706845.1 Gemmatimonadota bacterium | reverse complement strand
AGTTCCCAATATTAGCATCCCATGCAGAAAGACGAGTTAAGGTTGCCATCTCATTCCTGGTAATCAGCGCACCCCTCGCCTTGCCAAGCGCATCCTCAATGACAGCACGTAAATTCGCATCCAGAATAGCAACCTGCATCGTCCCGCCACCGTTACCGCCACTATCACCACCGCTGGGCGTAGATACCTCTTTGCCAAAGCTATCGGTAAAGATCAGAAAATCGGGAATACCTATCACGCCATTACCATCCAGATCGTATTTTGACTCATACCCTGCTTGTCCCACCTGAGTCCCAAACACATCTACAAAAAGCAAAAAGTCGCTAATACCAACCGTCCCATTCCCATCAAAATCAGGCGTTGGCGACCTGGCAAGCAAGACCTCAACACCTCTGTCCTGAAGGGCTGGAATATGCGTGTTGATAGACAACGAACTCAGCCGATTATCCACAAGATTCAACTCGGTCAGATTGGTTGCAAACTCAAGCCCGGTCAGATCGCGGATATTGCTATTGCTCGCATCAAGAGTAGTCAAATTCGCCATATCCGCCGTGGTAATAGGTGCAAAACGCGACTTGCCCAGCGCATCTCGAATCACCGCACGCAGGTTTGCATCGGGGATAGTGACCACAGGTGTGATGACCTCAGGCGTGACATACGCCGACATATCCCACAGAAGAACGCTACCATCAAAAGATCCGGAAGCGAGGGTTATGCCATCAGGGGAAAACGACACAGATTCGACACAACGCGTATGCCCGTCAAGCGTGGCGATATTGTCTCCTGTCGCTACATCCCACAATCTGACCGTGTTATCACAAGACCCTGAAGCGAGGGTTGTGCCATCAGGTGAAAACGACACTGAATAGACCAGTCCTATATGCCTTTCAAGGGTAGTTGTATTTGTTTCCATCGCCACATCCCACAGCCTGACTGTGCCATCAATTGACCCGGAAGCCAGCGTTGTACCATCGGGCGAAAATGACACAGATTTGACCCAGCTTGTATGCCCTTCAAGGATGGCCGTATTTGTTCGTGTCCCAATGTCCCACAACCTGACTGTGCCATCCTCTGATCCTGAAGCGAGCATTGTACCATCGGGCGAAAACGACACAGTCCTGACATCCTCTGTGTGTCCTTCAAGGGTAGCGATATTGTCTCCTGTCGCTACATCCCACAACCTAACTATGTTCTGTCTTGCTCCAGAAGCGAGCATTGTGCCATCGGGGGAATACGCCACAGAATTAACCCACTCAGGCCCTTTAAACGTAGCGATATTGTCTCCTGTCACTACATTCCATAGATTGATCTCATTCCATGACCCCGACGCCAGCGTTGTGCCATCGGGTGAAAATGATACAGAATAGATATCACCCCAATTTCTTTCAAAAGTGGCAATACTTTTTCCTGATGCTACATGCCACAGCAGAACTGCGCCACTCTCTGTGCCCGAAGCAAGGCTTGTGCTATTGGGTGAGAACGTCACAGATAAGACACTGGACATATGTCTGATGGTAGCAACATTTTGTGTCGCTATATCCAACAATTTGATCTCATCCTCTGTCGCCGAAGCGAGCATTGTACCATCGGGCGAAAATGACACTGAAGTGATCCAGCCCGCCCTCTCAAGGGTGGCGATATTGTCTCCTGTCACCACATCCCACAGCTTGACCTCACGCCATGACCCTGAAGCGAGCATTGTACCATCGGGCGAAAACGCCGCAGAGCTTGCACTTCTATTCCTCAGGGTAATGATATTTTTTTTTGTATCTAAGTCCCACAATCTAAGCGTTTTATCCTGAGACGTGGAGAAGAGTTTTTTGCCATCAGGAGAGAATGCTGTATGCGTGCTCCTTTTCGTGTGTCCCTCAAGAGTGGCGATAGTTTCTCCTGTCGCTATATCCCACAGTCTGACCGTACCATCCTCTGATCCTGCAGCGAGGATCACTCTACCAGTTGAAAATGCTATAGAATAATAGTCCGAGGTCCAATTTCCTTCAAAAGTGGTGATATTTTCTCCTGACGCCACTTCCCATAGCTTGACCATACCACCTCCTGACCCGGAAGCCAGCGTTGTACCATCGGGTGAAAATAATACATAATTGACGCCTCTCGTATGTCCCTCAAGGGTGACGCTATTTTCTCTTGATGCCACATCCCATAGCTTGACCGTACCATCCTCTAATCCTGACGCGAGCATCGTCCCATCGGGTGAATACGCTACAGAATGGACTACATCCGTATGCCCGGTCAGTAGTGCGAGTTCACGAGACGTCGCCACATCGTAAAGCCAGATGCCAATGCCACTTGCTACAGCAAAGCGGTGACCATCGGGCGAAAACGCCACTGCCCTGTCACTTCCACTAATGCTTCCTTTACCCAAGCGAGCGATGGCACCATCGGGTAAATGCCACGTCCGATAATCACCTCCCATAATCGGTGTGGTAGGCATTCCAACGCCCACGGCGTTAAAAGTTACAAGCTCAAGCCCAGCGACAGATACCTCAACGGTGTTTGTTCCTGCATCAGAACCGAGTGTAAGAATACTCTCTGCCCTACCGTTGGCATCGGTGGTTACGTTCTCAGCAGTGAACCTCCCACTGAGCCTTCCATCACCTGCTGTGACAGTAAATGTGACCTGAACACCTTGCAAGGGATCACCGTACTGATCTCTCACTTCGACGACAAGGGAATCATCCAATTGTGCGTTGACCAGGCCCTGCTGATTATTAGCTGAAATTTTTACAAGTTTTACAGGGCGAGGCTGTCTGAACTCAGATATATCCCAAAGTCCGACATTATCCCCTGACCCAGAAGCAAGCATCCTTCCATCGGGCGAAAACGACACAGGATAAACTGTCTTAACTGGCCCTAGCAGTGTGGCAATATTGTACTTCGTCACAAGGTCCCATAATTTGATCGCGCTAATTGACCCAGAAGCAAGCATCCTTCCATCGGGCGAAAACGACACAGAAGCGATAGGCCCCCCATGTCCTTCAAGGATACCGATATCGTCTTCCGTTACAACATCCCATAGTCTGACCGTGCCATCATCAGCCCCAGAAGCCAGCGTTGTACCATCGGGTGAAAACGACAGAGATAAGACATCCCATGTGTGTCCTGCGAGAGTAGCGATATTTTCTTTTGTCGTTACATCCCACAGTTTGATCTTGCCGTCCTCGGACCCCGAAGCAAGGAGCGTCCCATCAGGTGAAAATGCTACAGAATTGATCTCATCTGTATGCCCTTCAAAGATGACGATACTTTTTTTCGTCACAACATCCCATAGCCTGATCGTGTTATCTTCTGATCCGGAAGCCAGCATCCTCCCATCAGATGAAAATGCTACAGAATTGATCTCATCTGTATGCCCTTCAAAGGTGGCGATGCTGTTTTGCGTCGCAATGTCCCACAGTCTGACGATGTTATCTTTTGATCCGGAAGCTAACATCGTCCCATCGGATGAGAATGTCACAGAAGTGACATGAGACCTATGCCCTTCGAAAGTAGAGATGGTTTTTCTTGTCTTAATGTCCCACAGTCTGACCGTGTTATCTTCTGATCCGGAAGCTAGCATCCTCCCATCGGGTGAATACGCCACAGAAGTGACCACATTCGTATGCCCTTCAAAGGTGGCGATATATTGTGGGGAAAATTCCCACAGTTCAAACCATCTACTACCACTAACATTCCCATCCGTATCAACGGCCTCGAATACAATCGTATGCTCCAAAGGATTGGAAAGACTCGTAAGACCATCAGATGGAATGATGCCATCATACTCAAATTCAACAACAGGATCTCTTGCACCCGTCAATCCACGACATGCTTTCATCTCAAGGCCTCCACGACCTGGATGTGATTCTCTTGTTGGAACGAATAGAAAAACCTGATGAAGCCCTTCTGAATCGCTGACTTTAAGTTGAACGGAGACGCTCTTTGAACCTACCGGATATCCATTTGGCGAAATAAGTTTGATGCTTGGCGACTGTCCCGCTTCAATCGGAGTATCGGGATTGAAGTAAGGATGCACAGTCAAAAATTCGGCATTGCACGCAGATAGAGAACTTCTTCGGTCACCTCCATACGACATGATGTACGCATTATCTCGAAAATCGTGCCACAATCCAAAGGCATGGCCGAGTTCATGTGCTGCTGTCCGCCATCTAAATCCGCCAGGAAGTAACGCAATACCACTATCTTTTGACCACCGGGCTGCTTCTCCTGCTGAACGCCTATCAATAAGGTCTGCGCTATTGTCAATGACAAGGATGTAAATATTCATAGAGAAATCAAACGTCTGTTTAAGTTCGTCACGCGTAGTACCCCAGTCGTCAAGATAGTGACTATCGGAATGTTGACCATCCACGCGGTGAACTATCGGTTCATCCTGCGCATCGGTCTCAAAGCGGAAAGTCTTGTTCCCATACCCGTGCGCCTGCATCTGCTCGGCAAAGAAGGTCTGAATCTGGCGAATCGCATCTTTCATCTTCTGAACTACTTCCTGGCGAAAGGGACGGTCATTCGGCAAGAAGTAGATCATCCGCACCGTGCGGGGTTCGCCAACATTCAGATTAAGTGCCTGCTTCGTAGCAGCATAGAGGCTATCGCGTACCCACATATCTTCGGCACCAAGAATCCTGCAGAAATGCACATCACTCGATGGCGGGGAAGAAGCCTGGCTCACTGTCGAAAAGAACAGAGATAAACACACCTGAAAGGCGAGAGACAAGGGGCAGCGCAATACCAAAAAGCATGCCCATCGTTTGATCGGCGAAGCAAAATAAAAACCCATTTTTTTATTAAAATTGTACCTATGCATAACATCAGTTATAATGATAAAACGAGGCGTGCCTCCGGGAGGAAATCACCTCGTTTTTGTTTTTTAACGCTATAAGCGCGCGGAAGAATTAATTATTGGCGCAAAAAATTCTATATCTCATTCTTACTCCCCACATACGTTTGAAAAAAATAATGATCCCTCTCTATAAGTCAAGTTTTTAATGTTACGCAGCTATTTGGCTCGCATCGTGAAAACGATCACCCATCCTCCAACCCCGCAGCGTGACGCCCCGCTTGGGGATCACCTGCCGCGTAATACCTGCCCTCTTCCCGATCGACATAAACCATAACAGGCGTGGCAATATTAGATGCTTTCGCCTCGACCTGATGCCCTCGTCTGGCGAGATCGTCCTGCACATCCTGATCTATCGCATCGTTCAGCGTCAACGACCCGGCCTGTTTGAACGTCTGCTCACGGATGGGATTGGGATCAAAAGAATCGTTGTGATGCGCCGTCGCAAAACGGGGTGCAGTAACAGCCTCCTCCGGCATAATCTCAAACTCGACAAAATCCAGCAACAAATTCAAAGTCGTCTGATCCTGCAAATCGCCACCCGCAACACTAATACCCAGAATCGGCTGCCCATCTTTCAACACCAGCGTAGGCGTCAACGTAATCCTCGGACGCTTCCCCGGCTGGATGCAATTCGGATGACCCGCCGTCGTATTCAGACTCCGCAGGCGATTCCCATAAGTAACCCCTGTACTCCCCCCATCAATCGTAGGACGGTGAACATTGGCACTCGGCGTAGCCGCAACAACATTGCCCCAGCGATCCGCCACCACACAAGTCGTCGTCCCCTCTGTACCCGGACGGAACACACCACCTTCCACAACCGGCTGCATCAAATACGGATCGCCTGGACGCGCCTCCAGAGAAGCCGAATGCATATCGATAAGCGGCACGCGCAAATCCGTGTACGCATCGGAAAGCAATCCCCCCAGAGGCACACCCGAAAAATCGGGATCGGCATAATACGCATCGCGGTCCGCCATAGCCAGCTTGATCGCCTCAGTAACAACGTGAATATAATCCGCCGAAAGATGGCCCATAGCCTTGACATCGAACTTCTCCAGCAAGCGCAGTGCCTGACACAAATACGGACCCTGTGTCCACGGCCCGCACTTGCAAACCGTATATCCCCGATAAGAAACCGTAACCGGATCTTCAATCGTCGTAACATGCGTCGCCAGATCTTCCCGACGCAAAAACCCTCCCTTTGCGATATAAAAAGCCTCAAGCTCCTCCGCAATATCATTGCGATACTTATTCCGCCCGTAAAAGCGATCCGCGGCAGCTTGCAACTTCTCCTCCCGACTCCCCGACGTAAGATGCTCCTCCTCAATTAGCTTTCGCAACGTCCTCGCAAGATTGGGATGCCAATCATCCTCCCCCGCATCGAGCAGAGCGAGCACAGGGGCAATAATCTCTTCAAACGACATCGTACCGTATCGCCTGAGCGTCGTAATACACAAATCCACAACCGAAGGCACGGGCGCCATCTTCATATCGCCATCGCCTGGAATACCATTCTCCATATACCAGTCAATCGCCTCCTGAGACCGCGGTGCCCGTCCCTGTCCGCTCAAAGCCTTCACCTCCGAAGTCCCAGCATCATAAATAAGAAGCGGAACCTCCCCGCCAATCGAACACGCACCGTGATCCGTAACATTCAGCGCAAAAATAGTCGCAGCGGCTGCATCGGCCGCATTTCCACCCCTGTCCAAAATCTCAACACCCGCTGCAACAGCACCTGCCCCCCCCGCTGCAACAACACCCGTCTTACTCTCAGCCTTCCATCCAATTTGACCCGCATCTATACCAGACATAACTTTCTCCTTTTCGCCCTTGACGCCACGCAAAACTCTGGCTTTCTTTTCAATAACAACGATTTTGTTGCAGCCTTCAGGAACGCATTATAGCATAATCCCTTGTTAAAGACAAAACAATCTGTATTTCTTTTTTCGGAAAAAAGCTAATGAAATTATCAGAACCTATCACCCATGCCGAACAACTGACACCTGCGCTCTTAACGGATCGATTTGGTCGCAACGGATTCCTGGAATCGGGTTCGGTCACATCCATCGAAAAAACGGACTCATTCGAATCATCGTGTGCGGAATGGGACAGGCTCTCGCTGACATTCAGCGATGACTACATGGGTGATATTCCAAATGCAATTGTGTTAAAGATATATCGAAAGGGATGGTTCGGAGGCGGCGTCATCGAATGGACATTCTACGATGAACTCGCGCCAAAAACGCCGGATGCGTCTGTCTGTCCCGTTTTCGACTGTGGATTCGATCACAATGAGAAAAACTGTCACTATCTCATGCCAGACCTGTCAGTGACACACGAGGATGGTCCAAAGAAGGCTACCTATCAACTCCACAAAGCCGTAATTGAAGAACTACTCAAATATCACATCCGATGGTGGAATGATCCACGTCTGGACGAGTGGCCATTCATGATGCAGGCCGGTGGCCCACTTCGAATGGCTCAGGCAATATCGGAAGAAGACGTACGCGATAGCTGCGCCAGCTTTGAAGAAGCCCTGAAGCCACTGATACAAGAACTGGGAGACGACCTCGATCCTGTGCACATCGAGACAATGGAGCGCGTGATTCGGGGATATCCCAATGTATTCCTGTTCGAATACGATTATCGGCTATCCGTGCTATCGTGTGTCTTCTGCCCGATCTTATGGAAGCGCGCGTTCTCAGTTCGGAATGCAATAAAAGCATATCAGGACTGGGATTGTGGTGCGCTGCTCGGATAGACAAAAACACTTTACTCAATATTGTATATAAATAAATTCCAACCATCTCTCTTCCTTCAACACACCCTTCCCCTACCCTTCTTTGATGAAACACTCCATCCTTGCAAAGTGTCCAAAATCTCGACGACAATATTTTAATCTCACCCAAGACATATCAACACAATGAATCTCTCGCGCAAACCCTCTGTCAGTCTTCTCATTGAGCATTTGAGACCTCAAAAGCGTCGCGTGATGTTGCTAACTGTCTTGTTGTTTGGCGATATTGGCCTGCAATTGATCAGTCCGCAGATCATCAGGCGGTTTATCGACACTGTACAGACAGGTACATTAGAAACATTGATGTATATCGCTGCGTTCTACATCGGCGTAGTACTGGCACAGCAAGCGGTATCTGTATGGAGCACCTATGTAGGTGAAAATGTGAGCTGGATTGCGACCAACCGTTTGCGGGGCAGGCTGGCACATCAATGTCTGCATCTGGACATGAGTTTTCACAACAACCGAACGCCGGGAGAGATGATCGAGCGAGTAGATGGCGACATCAATGCACTGGGCAATTTCTTTTCCCAGTTTGTGATACAAATGCTGGGCAATGCATTGCTGATGGCGGGTGTTCTAATTTTGCTTTTTATGGAAGATTGGCGCGCGGGTATCGGGCCATCAACTTTTGCGGTGATCTCAATGGGCGTGGTGCTGGGACTGCGCAAAATCGCAATTCCCCATATAAAAGCCAATCGCGAAGCCAGTGCCGAAATGTTCGGATTTTTGGAAGAGCGCCTATCTGGCGCCGAGGATATTCGCTCTTGTCGCGCAGTGCCATACACCTTGCGGAAATTTTATGAACTGACGCGAAACTGGTTGCAGAAGGAAATCAAGTCGGGATATATGATCAATATTCTGATAACCTCGTCAGTAATAATCTGGGCCATTGGCAATGCCGTAGCCCTGGGAATAGGCGCTTATCTGTATTGGGAATCTGTATTTTCGCTCGGCGCAGTCTATATGCTATTTCACTATACGAACATGCTAATCCAGCCAATCGAACGAATCATTTATCAATTCGAAGACTTTCAACGCGCTGGCGCCAGTGTTGAGCGGGTAACCGAATTGATGAATATTCAACCCGCATTGACGCCGGGGCGAGGAGACGCATTGCCCGATGGAACATTTCCCGTGGCGTTTCACAATGTGACATTTGGATATGTTGAAAATGACCCCATCCTTCACAATATAGATTTCACATTGCAACCCGGACGTGTGCTCGGCCTATTGGGACGGACGGGAAGTGGCAAGACAACGCTGACGCGCTTGCTCTTCAGGTTATATGATCCCTGGACGGGATCGGTGTGTTTGGGAGATACAAACGTGCGCCACGCAAATCGCTCAGATTTGCGCAATCGCATTGCAATGGTGACGCAGAATGTGCAGCTATTCCAGGCATCAGTAAGAGATAATTTGACATTATTTGACCCCAATATAGACGATGAACACATAAAGCGGGCAGTGGAAAATCTGGGACTGGGCGATTGGTTGCACGCATTGCCCAACGCGCTCG
The DNA here is from genome assembly GCA_026706845.1 of Gemmatimonadota bacterium. Lineage (NCBI taxonomy): Bacteria > Pseudomonadati > Gemmatimonadota > Gemmatimonadota bacterium. The sequence goes on along the minus strand of JAPOXY010000100.1, from coordinate 67,833 downwards.
ATACAGAACTTACTGCCGAAGGGGGTGGTCTGTCTGCGGGAGAAGCCCAGTTGTTGGCCTTTGCGCGCGTGTTCTTGATGAAAAGGCCCGACCTCGTAATCCTGGATGAAGCGTCTTCGCGCCTGGATCCCGCAACAGAGCATCATCTGGAACACGCGGTCGATCAATTGATTGGCAACCGAACCGCAATTGTAATTGCACATCGGTTGGGAACCGTTCGGCGCGCAAATGATATTATGATTTTAGATGAAGGCCGGATCGTGGAGTACGGTCCCCGAAAGGCATTGGAGCGGGATGAGACATCCCGGTTTTCGAATTTGCTGCGCACGGGCATGGAGGACGTACTGGTATGAGTACTGCACGCGCTGTGTGGCGTTTATTTCGCTTTCGCCCGGGCAACTATCTGCTGCTATGTGTATTTCGCATAATTGTTTTTGGAATCACCCCACAGGTCGTCGCGCTTTTGACCAAAGCGTTCTTCGACGCCCTGACCGGAGAAAGCTCCATAGGTCTTGAACCCTATACACTGTGTGCGCTGATAGTCGTCAACGCCGTAGTGCGATCGGGATTCGTTTTTATTGATATTCCATTGCACTTCAAGACCTTTTTTGCCATGGGCGCACTGCTGCGCAAAAATGTATTGGCGCATCTCCTCACACGCCCTGGGGCAATGATACTTCCCGGTTCCTCGGGCGAGGCAATCAGCCGCTTTCGGGGTGATGTAACTGAAATAACGCAGTTTCTGGCGCGTTTTCCATTCCTGGCGGGAAATTTTCTCTTTGCAATTGTAGCCATCTACGTAATGGTTCACATTGATTCGATGATCACGCTGGTGGTCTTTACACCGCTGGTATTGATCGTATTGATAGTAAATCTGGCACTTAACCGCATCCAGAAATACCGCGAAGCAAGTCGTGAAACCACGGGCAACGTGACCGGGTTTATCGGCGAATTATTTGCTTCGGTGCAGGCGATTAAAGTGGCCAATGCCGAGGGACGCATGCTGGGGCATTTTGACGCGCTCAACGACAAACGGCGGCTCAGTACACTCAAAGACCTGATTTTTAACCGAATGCTCGATTCCGTGATCTTGAACACGGTAAACCTGGGCACGGGCATTATTCTAATCATGGCCGGGCAAGCAATGAAATCGGGCGTATTTGGCGTGGGTGATTTTGCCCTGTTTGTATTTTATCTGTCCTATGTAACGATCATCACACGCGATGTAGGACGAGTAATTGCACACCACAAACAGGCGGGCGTCTCCAGAGAACGGTTGTTGACTTTGCTAAATGATGCACCACCCGAAGACCTGGTAGCGCACAGTCCGGTATATCTCAAGGGCGATTTACCCGATATTCCCGACCTGAAGCGAAGAAATGAAGACCGATTAAACGCACTCGACATCGAAGGCCTCACATTTCGCTATCTCGATACCAACCGCGGAATTGAAGATGTAAGTCTTCACATTGAACGCGGCGCATTTACCGTCATTACGGGTCGCATGGGATCGGGAAAAACAACGCTGCTGCGCACCTTGCTCGGCCTGTTGCCACGCGACAGGGGCGCGATTCGATGGAATGGCGATGCGATCCAAGACCCGGGATCTGTGCTGGTGCCACCGCGCTGTGCGTACACAGCGCAAGTTCCCCGATTATTCAGCGAAACCCTGCGCGATAATATTCTACTGGGATTGTCTGAAGACCGCGGCGATCTGGATGCGGCGATACGAGATGCGATTTTTGAAGCTGACCTGAAGGATTTGGAAAAAGGATTGGACACGCGCGTGGGATCGCGCGGTGTGAAACTTTCCGGCGGACAAATTCAACGCGCAGCAGCAGCTCGAATGTATGTGCGCAAACCCGAACTCTATGTATTTGATGATTTGTCCAGTGCATTGGACGTGGAAACCGAGCGGGCACTCTGGGCGCGTTTGTTTGCACGCGAGGGCACAACCTGTCTGGCTGTGTCGCATCGTCGGGTCGCGCTTCGTCGAGCCGATCACATTGTGGTGCTCAAAGACGGGCGCGTACATGCACAGGGCCAGTTGGACGACCTGCTGGATCACTGCGAAGAAATGCAATATTTGTGGGAAGGAAAAAGATGATAAAACAGACAGGCACTCTCCTGTCCTAAAGAACGGGTATCAAACACGCCCTCTGTGCGATGCAGAGGGTTTTTTTTTATGCTACATTTTGACCACAACAAACAGACAGTCTCTCACCCTTACAGGAGGATTCAAAATGTCCACACAAACAGCTCTCATCACCGGCGCATCTCGCGGTCTGGGCCTGGCTCTCTCGCGTGAACTCGCACAGCAAAACTGGCGACTGATCATCAACGCAAGAGGCGCAGACGCACTCGAACACGCACGCAAAGAACTGGCCAAATGGACCGAAGTCACCGCCATTGCCGGAGACGTAACAGACTCTCAACACCGGAAAGCACTGGCGCACGCAGCAAAAGAACTGGGGGACCTGGACGCCGTAATCAACAACGCGGGCATATTGGGACCGAGTCCCCAACCCGAACTACTCAATTACCCGCTCGACATATTGGCAGACGTCTATCGCGCCAATGTAATCGCGCCCCTGGGTGTGCTCCAGGCACTACAACACACCTTAAAATCAGGTGCCTGCGTAATCAACATCACCAGCGATGCCGCTCGCGAGCCGTATCCCGGCTGGGGCGGATACGGCTCTTCGAAAGCCGCGCTTGAACAACTCTCACACGTACTCGCAGCAGAACGCCCCGACTGGCGCATCTACTGGGTAGATCCCGGCGACATGCGAACGCAAATGCACCGCGAAGCATTTCCCTTTGAAGACATCAGCGACCGCCCCTTGCCAGAAACGAGTGTACCGGGATTCATCAAACTCTTGGAAAATAATTACCCCAGTGGCCGCTACGCAGCACGCGAGTTACTCACCGCCCTCGTCAACTAAAAAGGAGGCATCTCATGACAACAATACCCAACACAGTACTCCCCATCACAATGGTAGATTCCAGACTGGACTCCCTAACATTCGACCTCCCATCCAACCTGGAAGCGGGCGAACCGCCCGAAGCGCGCGGACTCAGCCGGGACCAGGTTCGGTTGATGGTCTCCTGGCAAAGTGATGATGCGATTGAACACATCGCATTTCGCGACTTACCCGACGTGCTCCAGGCGGGCGACGTCGTCGTCATCAACACCAGCGGCACGCGCAAAGCATCGTTGCCCATCATTCGGCCCGATGGAACAGAACTCAGCCTACATCTATCAACGCAACTGCCCGCCGACATGTGGGCAGTTGAAATACGTCAACCCAACGGTATAGCAACACAGCCTTTTTCCCGCGCACAAGCGGGCGAAGTCTTTACATTACCCGGCAGTGGATCGGCACAACTACACGCCCCCTATCGCCCTGAACTGCGGCACGACCCCGACGCCCCTGTTCGCCTGTGGGTAGCAACCCTGAACCTGCCCTATGATCTGGACACCTACCTGGACATATACGGCATGCCCATCCGGTATGGCTATGTGCAAAACGACTGGCCCATCGACTATTACCAAACCGTATATGCAACAGAAGTAGGCAGTGCTGAAATGCCATCAGCTGGCAGAGCATTCACACCCAAAACCATCACAAAACTGGTCGCAAAAGGCATACAAATTGCCCCCCTGATCTTGCACACGGGCGTGGCGAGTCTGGAAGCCGATGAACCGCCTTATGAAGAATACTACCGCGTACCAGCCGAAACAGCGCGGGTAATCAACAACGCGCGAAAAAATGGCGGACGGATCATCGCCGTTGGCACAACAGTCGTGCGCGCGCTCGAAACCGTCGCCGACAAAACCGGACATGTCTCTCAGGGCGAAGGATGGACATCCCTGATAATCTCACCCGACCGCCCCATGCAGATCGTAGATAGCTTACTCACCGGCATGCACGAACCGAGTGCCACACATCTATCCATGCTACAGGCATTGGCGGGATTAGACCACCTGAAACTGACATATGAAGCCGCACTCAACAAACATTATTTGTGGCACGAGTTCGGCGATCTACATTTGATTTTACCCTGAACACGCGGTATATTGAGCCATTACCGATAAGGAGAACCGTCAAAATAGGAAAACAAATGTTCATAATTCACGAAATAGACGACAACATCCGCAGCGCCTATGGCATGACAGTCGCCGATGTCACAGACAACGGACACTTGGACATCGTAGCCGGTTCTATGGGAACCTCAATGATCGCCCTGTACGAAGGACCCCATTTTGAAAAACAAATCATATCAGAAGCGCACCCCGGTACCATCTCACTATCGGTATTCGACGTCACAGGCAACGGCCGCAAAGACGTGATTGCGGCCAGCGGATTTGGTCGAAGACAGCGGATTCCACCGGAGTACTTGCACTGGTTTCAAGCATCTGAAGACAGCGACATCTGGACCCAACACTTCATCGACTGGGTACCCTATTCACACCGCATTGCAATGGTAGAAGTCAACGGTCAACCCCTGCTATTTGTCGCAACCCTGCAAGGGCCGGGAAGCCAGATCAACGACTTTGATGCGCCGGGTGAATTGTGGTGTTATCGCATACCACAAGACCCGGTAAATGAACCGTGGGAAAAGCGATTAATCGACGGACAATTGAGACTCAACCACGGCCTGAGCGTATGCGACGTAGATGGCGATGGCCGCATGGACTTACTACTCGGCACGCGCGATGGCCTGATCTGGTTTGAGCCGCCCAAAGGGGATGGATTCGAGAAAAAATGGAACCGATGGACCATAAGCCCCCGCGAAAGCAGTGAAACCTTTGCCGTAGATATGGATGGGGATGGCGTAAATGAAATACTCTCCATCGAACCCTGGCACGGCAATGAACTCGTCTGGTACAAAGCGACCGGCGACATCCGAACAGGCGCGTGGGAACGGCATCTAATCAGCGACAAACTCAACCGCGGACACTCCCTGTGGTGCGGCGACATAGACAGCGACAACGCACTGGAAGTCATCGCGGGATACAACGGACCCGGCACGGCCCTCCACATCTATCGCCCAGAAAATTTAGAAACAGACACCTGGCACATTGAACAAATCGACAACCGCATTGGCATGGGACAAATGGCAATCGAAGACCTCAGCGGCAACGGCAAATTAGACATCGCCGCAAGTGGCATGTCAACCGGCAATGTGCGGTGGTATGAACAAATTTAAATCGTCGTCAATTAATCCCAAACAAAGGAGAAAAGCATGTTCTTTGAACTACGTCAATATCGCACCCAACCGGGAAAACGAGAAGAATGGGTTGCATTTATGGAGAGTGAAATCATCCCGTTTCAAATATCAAAAGGCATGGTAGTTATCGGAAGTTTTGTCGGCGAAGAAGAAGACGATCTCTACGTGTGGATTCGTCGATTTGAAAGCGAAGAACAAAGAGAGCAACTCTACAAAGCCGTCTATGAAGACCCGTATTGGACCGACACCTTGAGCGATCAAGTAGGCGCACTGATCGACCGAGAGCGCATCGTCGTAACGCGCCTCAACGCAACATCAAAATCTGTGATCCAATAGATGGACAACTTTGCTTGTCACAATATTCACCTGAAAACAGAAAACTTGAAGCTTCGGCCATTTGAAGAAACAGATTTCGATCTCGCGGTACCTTTTTATCGAGATCCCGATTTTCTGAATGCAATGGAAGGAGAGCCGCCTGACGAGCCCGTGACAGGTGACTATCTCAAACGCGCGGGCAAACACATGGCAAAACAGGGCTTCCTATTTGCAATTGAGGAAAAGGCGAGCGGGCGAACCATTGGCGAAGTGTGTTTACAGTGGATGAATTTGGAAAGGGCAAAAATCAAGGGAGAGAAGGTCATGCGCTTGCCCATTGGGATATGGGACAAATCCCTCTGGGGCAAAGGCTATGGAAAAGAAGTGGTGCGACGCCTGATGGCATACGCATTTGAGGAATTGAAAATCGACCGATTCTGCGCGATGGATGTACATGCAGACAACGAGCGATCAAAAGCCTTGTGGCGGTCATGTGGATTGACCGTCTCAAGAGAAATGGATAACGGAAAGATACTGGACTATGAGATCACGCGATCAGAATACAGGAGATTAAGTCTTGGCTAATACGGAAAAGGAATTGACGATCAAGTTACCTGAGTCACTCGTCGAAATACTCGGCGGTGCTCAGAAAGCAACAAAAGAGGCCACCCGGGCAACGGTTTTGGATTTGGTGCGTACAGGAAAAATCAGTGTGGGAAAGGGAGCAGAGTTACTTAACCTGTCCCGGCATGATTTTTTAGATCTCATGAATGATCATCATGTGCCTGCGATTGATTACTCCCCCGAAAATTTCGAATATGAGCTTCGTGGACTGCGCGAGAAATTTGGAATTTCACCTACCAAAAACTGACAAACCCCGTATGTTCAAGACGGCGTTTCACGCGCTGGAGTTTATGTGTTGAGCGGGGATATGTGGAATCGCAAAAAGCGATCAGCGCGTCCAGCAAACCTGCGAGTTCATCTCCTGCGCCGGATAGGCGTGGGAGAATCTTTTGTAAAATCTGATAATCAAAAGCATCTCGGGGCGTAAACGCTGGCGCATTTGAAGGCAGTCCCTCGATCAAATCGAGCGCATACGCCATATAGATGAGAACCTCGTCTCGGATGCGATAGCCAAAATGTAAATCCTCCTCCGCGAGCACCGCATTAATCTCCTCCAACGGCTCATTCCACGCAACAACCTCATCGCGGTGGCGAACATCTTCCAACTGCCGATAGGGACGGTCAATAAGCGCAGCACCCAGAGCGCGCAGAGCCGTCGAATCAATCTGCACCTCGGGATCATAATCCGACAACCCCAGATCAACGCGGTCAAAAGCAACCGTATTCGCCCGGTCAAGCACCTTGGGACTAAACGCATAAGTCGTCTCATCCATATTGACCGTACCCGCAACAAACAAATTGGGCGGAATGGGCAAACGCGAAGGCAACTCTCCCATCTCATCCGTTGACACCACATCGCCACCCTGCGCCAATTCAATCGGATCTGTCGTCCACGCGCCATCGAGCGTGCGTCTCGCCGTCTCCATAACACTTAAAAAATCGGCAAAATAGTGCTCCACGCGGGCGAGATTCATCTCGTCCAAACACACAAAATAAGGACGATCCGGGTCGGCTTGTGCTTCGCACATCGCCTGAAGCAGTGCACCCGGACGAAATACCCCCGTAAGCAAATTTTCAAACCCGAGCAAATCGCGCACATCGTTCCAATCCGGACGCACGGGAATGAGGCGATACCCTCTTGCCCGACCCTCATCCAGACCATTGATCGCCTCGGCCAAAAGGCGAATCACCGTACTCTTCCCCGTCCCGGATATCCCCGCCAGAATGAGAAAAGGCTTGGTCTTCAAACACAAATAGAGATTGAACAACATCCCCGCCTCAACCTGGAAATTCTTCAGCGCCGTAAACCGGTAAAGATCGCACAACAACTCGGCCTCCACAGGCACAAGCGCATCCCGCACAACACCGGCTTCTGCGGGATCGGGCACATGATACACGACACTACTTTTAGAAGTCTGGTATCTCGCTCTTGTAAACACCGCATACAGCGCGTAGAGATCCTCCAGCACCGCCTTGATATCATCAACAAGAGTCGGCACCGCAGCTTCATCCGGCGTGAGAATCGACCCGACAAACAGCGAGCGATCAACCCCCTCGAGCCTGGATGGCGACCACGGCACGGAACGACCGGGTGACGCCACAATAATATCACCCGCCAAACAGCGATACCCCTTGCGCGGCACCAGACCGCGAAACTTCTTGCGATCCGCAATCGCCTTTTGCATCGCCTCGGCAGTCCACCACCCAGAGTAAAAGCCAATAGCCACGGCATTGTGGTGCAAATAAATACCCAGTTGGGGCAACCGGGGAAACGCGCTCTTCTTCAGCTTGCGATCAACAAAATACAGACACGCGTGATCCCGAGGCCGATCGGGGTTGGAGCGAAAATTAGTCGTCGCATAAACAGGTGAAATAACAGCCGTGAGATCTGGATACTGCTTCGTGAGGACGGGTTCAATCTCATCGCGCAGGACTTGCATCCGCCCATGCAGATGCTCAGCCCCGATGCGCGTGCCATTACAGGCGAGAAAATCATTGGGAGAGAAAGAGAACATAAACGTTGTCAGTTGTTAGTTGTCTATCGTGCGTACATTCGCACAACAGATGGACGATGTCAAGGACTTTCAATTTTTGGGATAAGCTCACTGTAAAAAACATTCATCACCCCTATGAGTTTAACTTGATTTCAAAAAAAAATAAATTATATTGCAAATTTGTCACTGTTGGACCATAGTGACGAGCGGACCTGGCTGGGCTGGCATTAGCCCAGGCGTTCGCAATTATTGTGATGGTAAGGTGCAATCAGCGGTGGGCATCTCAACCCGACCGTTGCCATTGGCGCGCTTTTAGCGGGAAGTACAGGCAGTGGTAATCCTATTAAATACATTGTCTTTTGTCTGTCAATGGTGATGGTGAAGAATATGTAACGCTACACAAAATCAATTCTTTATAAAGCGCATAGAGCAATGCTGTTTTCTGCGCTTTATACTTGTACGGAAAATTTTATAGATAGATAAGCGAATTTTTTTACTGAGCGAGTGGGAATTGTCTTGACACTGCTTCTTTATTTACATTTTTTAACATAATAGCATAAGAAATTCTACATCTTCAAATAAGAAAAAAGGGTTTTCACCTTTTTCATGACGGGGATGGTGCATCTTGTAGCATTCCGTCGGTAACCGTTGCGGTTGCGCGATAGCGCAAACCGTGACACAACCATATTCTGGGAGGTAGAAATGGCAAGCAGAAATATTATTGTCCTGGTCATCATCCTCGCGATTGTGCAGGCCTTGGCGCCCGACGCAATCCCTGGGGGACTTGTGCCACTCGCGCTGGTGATACTGGGACTACTCTACGCGATAGTGGCGGTCGACGCTGAGGACTCGACGGCCTACCTGGTCGTTGCGATTGCAGTCGGCGCTGCTGCAGGTGCGGACGTGTTGAGCAACATCCCAGGGATATTAGGCGAGAGCCTGGACGCCATCGTCGATCCGATCGCCACCGCCTTGTATGCCGGTGTCATAGCCATACTCGTGCAGAGGGGAGTAAACCGCATCAAGAGTTAAAGATGACTGGCGGATCAGCGACCTGTAGCCACAGGTCGTGACACACTAACCTATTCTGGGAGGAAGAAATATGGCAAGCAGGATTATTGTTAGCCTGATCGCCGCTCTGGCGATTATTCAGGGCCTGACGCCCGACGCGATCCCTGCGGGACTTGTGTCCCTCGCGCTGGTGATTCTGGGCTTGGCCTACGCGGTGGTAGCGGTCGGCGCTGATGACGAAACAGCCTACCTGATCGTTGCGATTGCGGTCGGCGCTGCTGCAGGTGCGGATGCGTTGAGCGGCATCCCACAGCTTGGTGCCCAGCTGGACGCCATCGTCGATCCAATCAGCACCGCTTTGTATGCCGGCGTCATAACCATACTCGTGCAGAGAATAATAAATCACTTCACGGGTTAAATATGACTGGTGGCTCACCTGAGATTGGAAACTTTGTGATAGCGTGATACACCGTGTAGCCCTTTACGTGTACGTCATAACACAACTAACTTATTCTGGGAGGATGAAATGGTAGTCAGAATTATTGTTGGCCTGATCGTCGTTCTGGCCATTATTCAGGGCCTGGTGGCCGGCGCAATTCCTGAAAATATTGTGTCGATCGCGCTGGTGATTCTGGGCCTGGTGTACGGAGGGATGGCGCTCGACGCTGAAGACGCGACATCCTTCCTGGTCGTTGCGCTTGCGGTCGGTGCTGCTGCAGGTGCGGACGTGTTGAGCAACATCCCAGCGGCAGGCGAGAAACTGGACGCCATCGTCGATCCCATCACTATCGCTCTGTATGCCGGCGTCATAACCGTATTCGCAAAGAGGGTATTAAATCGCATCCTACCGTCTGGTAATGGCGGTGATGGCGGCGGTGAAGAATAGTTAAAAGCTGCACAGAATTTTGTTATATTACAAAGCGCAGAGAGCAATACCGTTCTCTGCGCTTTCTTCATACAGGAGATTTTATGGGAATAGATAATCTGCGATCGGCAATGCCCGACTATGCGCGGGACATTCGATTGAACCTGGGATCGGTCATATCTGCGTCGCGTCTCGACCCGGCAATGGCCTGGGGATCGGCACTTACAGCAGCACTGGTATCGAAAAATGAACAGGTGATTCAGAACATCATCGAAGACGCACAGGCCGTCATGGACGAACAACACATCAAAGCAGCAAAATCTGCCGCTGCCATGATGAGCATGACCAATGTGTGGTATAAATTCACCGACCTCATTCGGGACAACGAAGTAAAGAACCAGCCGCCCAAATTGCGAATGAATGCCGTGCTGACCCACGGCGGTGTTGATCGCGCATTGTTCGAAGCGTGGAGCCTCTCGGCAAGTGTGGTAAACGCGTGTGGTATTTGCGTAAACGCACACGCATCGCAATTGAACAAACTGGGCATTGACGCACAACAAATCGCAGACATCGCCCGCATTGCCACCGTAATAAAATCAGTGGCAGATACGCTATCCTTTGAAACATTGTCCAACGGTTAAACATGTCTATTCAAGAACGCGCAAAATACGGTGCCGAAGCATTTGACGAACTCGCGGGCAGCCTGCCCCAACCCTTCCCTCGCACCATGGGTCCAAATTGTATCACATACCTCCAGGAAGTCGTCACATCGGGCCTGCAATGCGACATGATTCGGCGATTTGAAGCCGCTTTCGAAAGCGAAATGGGCATCAAACACTGCATCGGCACACCCGGATGCACCGCAGCCCTCAACATACTCGCAGCCGCGCTCAATCTCGAACCCGGCGATGAAATCATCGTATCGCCCATCACCGACTACGGCACGGTCATGGGCCTGCTCAAAGAAAACTACATCCCGGTCTTCCCCGACACCGAACCCGGCACACCGCTCATCAGCGCCCGCACCATCGCACCCTGTATCACCAACCGCACGCGTGCCATTCTCGCCGTCCACATAACCGGCCTCATCTGCGACATGGACCCCATCCACATCCTGGCAAAAAAACACGGCCTGACCGTCATTGAAGACGTATGCCAGGCCGTATTTGGCACGTACAAAGGCCGCCTTGCAGGCACGCTCGGCGACGTCGCCGCCTTCTCATTCGACTCCGAAAAAACACTCGGCTCCGACGTCGGCGGTTGTGTCATCACAGACGACGATGAACTCGCCGAACAAATTCGGTTCATCGGTCAAAGCAGAGGCGGACAAATGGTTGAAGGACTGGGGCGCGTACACGCCGTAAACGGATACGCCCTCCGCATGACCCAATCGACCGCCGCCATCACCCTCGCACAACTCGAAATCATCCGCCCGGCCGTTACACATATCGACCGCATGATTCGCCTCATCACCGACAAACTCGCCGAAATCCCCGGCATCATCCCACTATCCATACCGGATTACCTGGAAACCTATTCCTGCTGGATGGCCGGATTCAGCATCGACCCCAACGCCTTTACATGCGACGCCGAATCCTTTGCACAGCAAGTCGCCGAAGCAGGACTCACCGGAGCGGGACTCGGCAAATACTATCTCATGCCCGCCGCACTGCCCTTTTTAACGGACAAAGCCGAAAAACACCTCCATCCCTTCTCCAAACCCCCGGCATCCCACACCTATACATACAACGCAAACACCTGTCCCAATGCCCGGGACTTCCTCGACAATTTCATCCGCTGGACGACCTTCTGCGAAAAATACCGACCCGAACACTGCGACCTCGTCGCCCAAATTGTCGCCACCGTCGCCGACCGGAATCGAGTCTGATATCCCATGTCACACACATATTCCCTGAACGCCCGGTATTATCGCGCCCTGCCCATCGACGCCCCAGGCTACGAATCTATTCGCCTCGAATTACCCGTTGCAAAAACCGCCTTGATCGGCCTGCACTGCTGGAACATCGGCTGTCCAGATGGCCCGGCAATTGACCCCAACTACTGTGTGGGCATGGGCTGGCCCCAGGCAACCGCCGAAGCCGCGCGCATCATGGCCGAAGTCATACGCCCCGCCATGGACCTCGCGCGCAAAATCGGAATGCCCGTCTGCCATGTAGAAACCGATTGGATGGCGCATCAGTACCCCCATATCCCATCCCGGCGCAAAGAAACATCACAACCAGAACCCGAAAATCGCGCACAAACCATGCGAAACCGCGCGCACGGCCCGAACTACCTCACAAAATCGCCACTTGCAAACATGAAACGGGCCGCCATCGTCTCCCCGATACAAGACGAACCCCTCGTCTTTTACACCGACGCACTCGACACCTACCTCAAAACGCGCGACATCACAACCCTCATCTACACGGGATTTGCAACCGACATGTGCATCCTCGGCGCCGAAGGCGGAGCCAGAGACATGCTCGCCCGCGGTTATCAATGCATCCTCATGCGCGACGGAACAGTCGGCGTGGAAACCCCCAGCACCTATCCCGAAAAATTGGCTACCCGTTACGGCACGCACATCTTCGAGTGGCAACTGGGATACAGCACCACCTTTCGAGATTTCGCTCAGGCGTTTTCAGCCTGACACTGGAGAAAAACATGGCCCTCACAATATGCCCCTGGAAATACAACAAAACCTGGGTCTATTCCATCACCTATGACGAAGCCCTTGTTGACCTGCACCAATTCGCAATCCCCATCCACGAAGAATACGGCATCCCGGGACATGTAGAAGTCGTCGTCGGGCAACTGGGCGAAACGCGCAACATAGGCAACTCCAGCTACAATGGCTATCGCCACATGAACGCCGACGAACTCAAAGACCTCCTCGCCCGGGGCTGGGGGATTGGCAATCACTCCTGGAGCCACGAACTCATACAACCCGACATGGTTGACCTGGAAATTGGCCGCGCAAAAGACGTACTCGAAGCCGCCATTGACGCACCCGTTGACCTCTACTGCGCGCCCGGCAACAACGCCAACATGTCGGACCACGTCCTCAAAGCCTGTCGCAAACACGGCTACCTCGGCGCAATGAGCCTGACCGACGCCCTCAACCGCCCGAACACCCCGCTCTTCTGGATCAATCGCACGGCATTGCACGAACAGTATTACGCCCCATTCTTCAGCGAATACGACCCATTTCGCAACATCCGCCACGCACAAGCGCAAAACGGCTGGATCATCGATTACTGCCATTGCCCATTGGAAAAACCCATACATCCCAACAAAGACTGCTCGCATCCGCAACTCAGAAAAAGATTTGAAACCATCCTCACAGAAGGCGGTGACAAAGTCTGGTGCGCCGTACCCGAAGAAGTACTCTTCTACCACCAGACCAGACGCCACACACAAATCGAAACAATATCCGACACAAAAACCCAAAAGTGCTACCGCCTCCACCTCAACAACCTGAGCGACCGCGTCACCTGCCGCACGCTCACCCTCCACGCCGATGTCCCCGCCTCCTGGTGTCGCTATCCCAACGTATGGATCAACGGACACCCCCACCTCGCACACCTGATAGAACCGAGAAAATTGCAAATCACGGTCACTGTCACAAACGGCATGGAACTCGTCTTTCAAGACCCGGGCGCCTGAGCGACCTCAGTTATCCACCCTCACCCGGACCCCTCTCTCCCGAAGCACCGGAATATGCTTATTAATTGAAACATCGCTCAGGGGATTATCCCTCAAATCAATCAAACTGTTTTCGCCACGCATTCCCGCATTCTCCACCAGAGGCGATAAATCCGAAACATCGCAATCCCGACCATGCACCCTTTTCAGCCTGGGTAAACCCGACAAAGGAGAAAGATCCGAGACCGCATTGTTATTCACAGCCAATCCACCCAACTCGGTCAAACTCGCCAGCGGCGAAAGATCCCAGATCAGATTACTACTCAAATCCAGCCACCTCAACTCGGTCAAACCCGACAGAGGAGAAAGATCCGAAACATCATTGGTATAGAGATGCAGCGTTCTCATCCCCGTCAAACCCGACAGAGGAGAAAGATCCGAAATATAGGAATTCCCACTAATATCCAGTACTCTCAGCTCTGTCAAATTCGACAGCGGAGAAAGATCAGCTATTGTATTGCGAAAAAGATTCAACTCTGTCAGCTTAGTCAAACCCGACAACGGAGAAAGATCCGAAATACCATTGCTATTGACGCGACCGCCATTCGTCAATACATAGCCGAGATTCAGCACCGTCAGCTCGGTCGCGTACTCAATCCCCGTCAAATCGCGAACCCTTGAATTCGGTGCTTCAAGACGCGTCAACGTCGCCATCTCAGCCGCAGTAATCACCTCTCCCCTCGCCTTATTCAAAGAATCCTCAATCACCGCACGCAGGTAGGTATCCGGAATCGTTATACCCTCACCCTTCTTATGAGCACCTGCATCGCACGCGCCATAAATGGCGAGACAGACACCGAGGATGATCAAGAGATATCGGTAGATCATGGAAACAGTCCCCCATTAGTCATATAACCCCATACAACGGCCCACCCGACGCCCCGAGAGCCTCTACCTTTTTTGTAATCCTGGAATCTTCAACAAGCGGAGGTGCGTGGTGGGGCTTGTGGCGCGCATCAATAATCAGCGACCCATTGCAGCCCCAGTGTTTATAGTCAATAAAACTATCAACACCGTAAACATCATGCGAAGGATTGGACCGTGTAAACGCGACCCAGAGAAAATTGTTGAGCGTGCGCGAACAAAATGCGCTATCATCGACAATAAGTACAAGCGGCAAACCATCGAGAGATTGAGACGCCATCGTCTCAGCGAGACGGGCGACATCCCTAACCCCCTGATCCGCATCTGTGAAGCCAGGACCTTCAACAGCTACAATACCGGGCAGTGCAATCGCGGGATTCTTAAATCCATCGGGTAATCTGAGATCACCCGGAACCTCTCGCCATAGATCGCGTCTCTTCGCACCTGCTGCGGCGATCACGACTTTGGAACCCTCATTAAACCCCGTACCCGAATAATCCAGCGTATCAATCGTCGTACGCGTTTGAAAGTGAAGATCGCGCCGCCAATCCACCCGCTCGAGAACGTGGATAAAATAAGCACCGATATCGTGCGTATTCAGATGGGGATTATCTTCCCCCGCACAAATAAAAAGATACTTTGCCAGAGAACACGCACCAAAACCGAGCAATGCATTGGCCAGCGTGAGAATCTCCTGTGGTTGTCGCTCTCGGTAAGGCACATAGCGTTCCGAACCAATGGCAATAAGCAAAGGATGGACACCTGCCGCATCCACAGCATTAATAGACTTGAGACCGGGAATCTCGACGGGGACCATCGGACCGGTAATCTCGTGGATAAGTGCACCAAATGCCGTATCTTCCTGCGGGGGGCGCCCCACAACAGTAAAGGGATAAATAGCATCTCTCCGGTGCCAAACATCTTCCACATGGAGAACGGGAAAATCGTGCGCCAGGCTATAATACCCCAGATGATCGCCAAACGGCCCCTCGGGTTTGGTCTCGCCCGGATGCACGGTACCCGTGATAACAAAATCAGCCTCAGTAGAAATAACACAGGCATTCCTGCGCGCATAGCGGAACCGACGCCCGGCCAGACCCCCGGCAAAAATGAGCTCAGACAAACCCTCGGGCAAAGGCATAACAGCGGAAAACGTATGCGCGGGTGGTCCCCCGATAAAAATACTCACGCGCAAAGGCTCTCCCCGTCTGAGCGCATTGGCATGGTGAATTCCAATATCGCGGCGGATCTGGTAGTGCAGACCAACTTCTTTGTTCCGTATGTACTCATTGCCCGAAAGCTGGATGCGATACATACCCAAATTGGCATTCATAACACCTGGATGGTCGGGATCCTCAGTATAAACCTGGGGCAAAAGCACAAACGGGCCGCCATCGTCGGGCCAGCATTGAATCTGAGGAAGCTGATCAATACTTGTACTGTGCTTGAGCACCGCACCAAAACGCACCCTTCTCGGCAACGTATTAAATGCAATCCGCGCAATCCCCATTGCGCGCCAGGGCGCGCGAAGAAACGCAACCGGATCGGCCTTAACCTCGACAAGGCGTTGGACCCATCTCAGAGTTGACCGAAAGAGAAAACGCGAGCGATCAAGCGTACCAAAAAGATTGGAAACCGCCGGAAACGGACTATCTTTCACATTCGCATAGAAAATCGCTGGACCATTCGCCTGAAAAACGCGGCGATGGATCTCCGCCATCTCCAGATAGGGATCCACCTCCTGTTCAATGCGGATGAGATGGCCGTTGCGATCGAGATCGTCAACGCACTGTTTGAGGGACTTGTATCGCATTGTGTTATACTATTGTTTGGGATTAGAGTTGTAACGTGTAATATAGTGTACTGAATACCAATTTAAGAGACAATTCTTAAATTAGACTAAGGAGGAACTTAATGACATCATTTCGAGCGCTGGTCGTACGCGAAGCAGAGAATCAGTTTTTAAGATCAGTGGAAAATCGACAGATAGATGACCTACCCGAAGGCGAAGTACTGATACGGGTGCGCTACTCCTCGCTAAATTACAAAGATGCCCTATCTGCAACCGGGCACCGCGGCGTAACGCAGGCGTATCCGCACACACCGGGAATAGATGCAGCAGGAGAAATCGTCGAAAGCGCTGTCGCCGACTACAAACCTGGCGACAGCGTACTGGTCACGGGCTACGACCTGGGAATGAATACCGCGGGTGGATTCGGACAATACATCAGAGTACCCGCCCATTGGCTGGTCAGACTCCCCGAAGGATTGACCACAAAAGAAAGCATGGGATATGGAACAGCGGGATTTACAGCAGCACTATCAGTCCATCACATCATCGAAACAGGCGTGACGCCCGACCAGGGCGACATCGTAGTAACCGGCGCAACCGGCGGCGTGGGCAGTCTCGCAGTAGCGATATTGGCCAAAAACGGCTTTCGAGTCGTAGCAGCCACGGGAAAAGCATCAGAAACGGACTTCCTGAAAGAACTCGGCGCTTATGAAGTCATAGACCGGCGCACATTGGACGACGACACGGGGCGGCCCATCCTATCGGGTCGCTGGGCAGCGGCAATAGATACCGTTGGCGGAAACATCCTGTCAACACTCATCAAAACAACGCAATATCACGGCGTAATAACCTGTTGTGGCCTGGTATCCTCCCCCGAACTGCACACCACAGTATATCCATTTATCCTCCGCGGCGTAAAACTAATCGGCATCGACTCTGTCTTATACCCCACGGACCTCAGACTAAAAATCTGGCAACATATCGCTACCGACTGGAAAATCAACACCCTGAACAACATAATCACAGAATGTGGATTGGAAGAACTAAATGCCCAAATAGATCGCATCTTATCCGGACAAATGCGCGGACGGATTGTAGTCAAATTGTAAAAGCAAGGAAGAAGTGTGAAGTGAGAAATCCTCTCAACACCACCCCAGAGTGGGCGCTTCTTCACACTTCATCCTTCATCCTTCACACTTCTAACAATCCCCCGACTCCTCTTCAGCGCATCGAGAGGATCTGGAATATCCGGCTTGAGTTCGAGACTCATATTCCCGGTATAATTGACCGAAAGAAGCGCGGCAAATGTAGATCGCAGCACCTCTCGCGTCAGCACCCCATCGCACAGCCCCAGGTGCAGATCCTCCTCCCCATCATTATCATCGAGATGAACATAACCCAGACGGTCTCCCGCCAGCGCGATCATATCCGCGGGATCTTCATTCGCCATCTGTGCGTGTCCAATATCAAAAAGCAGATACAGATTGGGATGACCGATCTCCTCGAGATAAGTGAGCGTGAAAGGCACCGTCGGCAAAAACGTACCCGGAAAATGTTCAACAGCGAGCTTGACACCTGCATCTTGCGCCTGATCAGCCAGCACACCCAAAGACTCGGCAAACAGGTCGGCATCATCGCCCTGGGGCACCAGGTACGCAGTCGTTGCACCGAGCCGAGCACCGTGATCTTGAGGTCCTGCGCGACATCAGTCTTGACATTGCAGCGGGCTAGATCATCGCCTTGGTTGGTCCCAGCGGCGCGGGGAAAAGCAC
>JAPOXY010000100.1:0-49643 GCA_026706845.1 Gemmatimonadota bacterium | reverse complement strand
ATCATCGCCCTGGGGCACCAGGTACGCAGTCGTTGCACCGAGCCGAGCACCGTGTTCAAATGCCCGATTTATGTGATCGCGTGCGGATTGTGGATCATCTCCTACAAGGGACACCCCCTCGGGCATATCGGCAGAAGCGGCAATACACGAAACAACGAGACCGAGGTCCCTTGCCCGTTGTTGAAGATCGGCTGTCTGAAGCCAACCCGGACGAATATCAATATGGGTAAACCCCGCATCGGCAACCTGTTCTAAAGCAAGTTCCTCGGCACAGGTCAGTGCCCATATACATGCAGCGAGAGACATAGTGGACTCCTTTGTAAAAATGTCAAATCTATATGCAAAATAGTAAAAAAATTACTATTGTAAAAAAACATTTTTTTGTATATAATAGTCATATACAAAAAATATGGAGACAAATTTGCTTGAATTATTAAAATGTAAGGAATTTCAGTGGGATTCGGGCAATTCCCACAAGAATTGGATTAAACATCGCGTATCGTCTGCAGAATGTGAGCAAATTTTCTTCAATCAACCTTTGATCACTGGAGATACGGCCAGCAGCAGTCCGACAGAAGCCCGTTATTACGCGCTTGGACAAACAGATACAGGAAGACAATTATTTGTTGTTTTCACAATTCGAACGGATTTAATCCGCGTGATTTCTGCACGCCCTATGAGTCGGCGAGAGAGGAAGGTTTATAGCGATGCCCAGGAAGAAACAGATCCCGAAGTTCAAGAATGAAGATGAGGAGCGCGCATTCTGGGATACTCATGATTCTACTGAGTATATAGATTGGACAAAGGGCAAGCGCGTCACATTGTCCAATTTGAAACCATCAACCAGAACCATCTCTATTCGTTTACCAGAAACAATGCTGGAACAATTGAAGCTCCTTGCCAATAAACGCGATGTGCCCTATCAATCATTGCTCAAGGTCTTTCTTGCGGAACGCATCTCACAAGAGTTGCCCTCGTAGATAACCGCTGTTCTCAAAACCAAACCCCAGGCGAAAATCGTCTGGGGTTTTGTGTCACAGGCGCGTTCCATTACGTCAATCCAACCCTTGATTCTTCTCCCTCAGCGACCAGGACTTATCCGGATTGTGATACAACCATTGCTCCATATTTTCCTTAACCCGGGACCATTCCGTATCCAGCATGGAAAACCACGTCGTATCCCGATTGCGGTCTTTCACAATCATATGCTGGCGAAAAAGCCCTTCATAAGTGAACCCCAGGCGGAGCGCGGCAGACCGTGAGCGTTCATTGAGCGCATCGCACTTCCACTCCACGCGACGATAAGCCATACAATCAAACGCCTCGCAAAGCATGAGATACGCGGCCTCGGTATTCGCACACGTATTTTGTGCCTCCGGACCATACCAGATATTCCCAAGCTCCAGCCGACGCGCATCAGGCGCAATATTCAAAAAACTCACCATACCAACAGGCCGATCAGATACTCTATCCCGAACACTCAAAAAGAGCGGATCCTCTGAATCTGCAATCCCCTCAAGCCACGCCTGCATGTCCGACACATCTACAAAAGGCCCATACGCCATATACGTCCACAACTGCTCCACAAATTCCGCCCCGTGCGAACATGCAAATAACCCGGGCGCATCCCTTTCGGGATCGAGAGGTGACAGCGCAATATACTCACCTTCATAATCCATTCGCCGCGGAATACGCACTTCGGACACAGACGGAACAATATCGCCAACGGGAAGAAGCGACATCGGTTTTATCTCCATAAGCTATGGTTGATATGATATTCGACATATTCTTTGACAAAATCGAAACGTTCGAGGTTTTCCCAAAATACCCCATTCGCGAACCCAAAACACCGTCCTCCTGAACAAAAAAAGCCTGTCCTTTTGGACAGGCTTTTATCATCTCCACACGCTCATCACATCTCAATAATATCTTCCCGCCTCGGCCCCACGGAAATCCACTTCACCGGAACCTCAAGCCATTCTTCGATATACTTCACATAACGCTGTGCATTCGTCGGCAGATCCGAGAACTGGCGCACCGAAGAAATATCTGTTCTCCATCCCGGCAATTTTTCCAGCACAGGCGTCGCCCGGTCGAGCAGCGATGGAACCGGAAAAATATCTGTCTTCTCCCCATCGATCTCATAAGCTGTACAAACCGGAATCTCATCCAGATAACCCAGCACATCGAGCAGCGACAACGCAACCGCAGTCGCCCCTTGCATGCGACACCCATAGCGCGTAGCAACAGCATCGAACCAGCCCATCCTGCGGGGCCGTCCTGTCGTCGCACCGTACTCCCCTGCATCGCCACCCCGCTCGCGAAGCTCATCCGCCTCCTCGCCAAAAATCTCAGAAATAAAAGGACCTGCCCCCACGCAAGAAGAATACGCCTTCGCAACAGCGACAACCTGCGTAATCGAATGAGGTGGAATACCCGCCCCAATCGACGCAAACCCCGCCAGAGTAGAAGAAGACGTCGGATAGGGATAAATACCGTGATCCGGATCGCGCAAAGCACCCAACTGCCCCTCCACGAGAATCTTCTTATTCTCCTTCAACGCATTGTGGAGCAGCAACGACGTATCGCAAACATAAGGCGCAATCTGCTCTCCGGCCGCCATCAAATCCGGCACAACCTCCTCCAGAGACATCAGCGGCTTGTGATACAAATGCTCGAAAAGCACATTCTTCACCTCCAGCGCGCGCGCGACCCGATCCCGCAAGCGACCCTCATCGTACAAATCGGCAACCTGAACCCCCACCTTCAAATACTTATCCGAATAAAACGGCGCAATACCCGACTTGGTCGAACCGTATTTTCGGTCCCCCAACCGCTCCTCCTCGTACACATCCATAAGAAGATGATAGGGAAGCAACACCTGCGCCCGCTCGGATATACACAGATTTGGCTTCGGCACGCCGCGGGCAATCAGATCATCTACCTCCTCTATAAAAGCCGGAATATTCAACGCAATCCCCGTACCGAGAATATTCGTCGTATGCGGATAAAACACGCCCGAAGGCAAAAGGTGAAGGGCAAATTTCCCATACTCATTAATAATCGTATGCCCGGCATTATTGCCACCCTGAAAGCGAATGACAAAATCGGAATCCCGCGCCAGAACATCCGTCATCTTGCCCTTGCCTTCATCACCCCAATTTGCGCCTACAATCGCTGAAACAGACATTTTTTATCCTTTTTTTATAGCTTCACCTGTTTAACCCAGTTCACAAACTCCTGAGACACAATATCGACCAGCACCTCATCCTGCACTGGCGTATCGATATTAAAAACCATAATCGCCTCGCCCCCCTGGCTCCTGCGCCCCAGCGCCATATCGGCAATATTGATCCCATTTACCGCAAACAAATTGCCCATATGCCCCACCACACCGGGCACATCCCGATTGCCCAGAACAATCATATCCCCCTCGAGCTTGGCCTTCACCTCAATATCATCTATGCGAACCAAACGCAAATCTCGCCGCCCAAAAACCGTCGCTGAAATCGATGTTGTCTCTTCCGAAGTCTCGACCTCTATCGTAATCAAATTGCTATAATCCGCGTGACTGCTCTTGGACTCTTCAACCCGAATACTGCGCGCCTTAGCCCACAAAGGCGCATTGACCAGCGTCACCGGCTCCTCGGCCTGATATTCAAAAAGACCTTTCAAAACCGCAGCCGTAAGCGGCGCCGTAGCGTATTCCTGAATCACACCCTGATAGCGATTAATCACCCTGTGCAAATGCCCGCCCATAAGTTGCGCGTGCAGCGACCCCACCTTTTCTGCCAGCGACAAATAAGGACTGATCGCATCGAGATATTCCGGATCAATCGGCGGCAAATTAATACCACTTTGAACGGGCTTACCCTGCAGGGCATCGCACATATCCACGGCAACCTGCCGCGCCACATTTTCCTGCGCCTCAAACGTCGAAGCCCCCAGATGCGGCGTAGAAACCACCTCTGGCCTTGTAATCAGCGGATGATCAGCCGAAGGCGGCTCTTCCCCAAACACATCCAGTGCAGCCCCTGCAACCTTACCCGCATTAATCGCCCTATCAAGAGCCTCCTCATCCACAAGCTCGCCCCGGGCGCAGTTAATAATACGCACCCCATCTTTGCACCTTGCAAGCGCCGATTCAGAAATGAGATGATGGGTCTGATCCGTAAACGCCGCGTGCAACGTAATATAATCCGACCTGGCAAAAATCTCATCGTAAGACGCCTGCTGTATATGCAACTGCCGCGCCAGATCATCCGACAAAAAGGGATCGGCACCCAACAACGTCATACCAAACGCATGTGCGCGTCGCGCCACCTGCTGACCAACGCGCCCCACGCCAATAATACCCAGAGTCTTGCCGTATAATTCAACACCCGTATATTTGCCGCGCTCCCATTCGCCAGCCTTAAGCGAAGCCGTCGCCTGGGGGATATTGCGCGACAGCGCCATCATCATCGCCATCGCGTACTCAGCCGCAGAAATCGTATTTCCGCCCGGCGCATTCATCACCACAATCCCCCGCTCAGTCGCGGCATCCACATCGATATTATCCACACCAGCACCTGCCCGACCAATCGCGCGAAGATCCACACCCGCCTCAATAACCCGTTGCGTAACCCGCGTTGCACTGCGCACAATCAACCCGGCATAATCGCCGATAACCTCACACAATGCATCTTCAGACAGCCCCGTATTCACATCGACTTCTATATCTGAAGAAACAAAAACATTCTGCCAGCCATCGGCCAGTGAATCGGCAATCAGAACCTTTTCCATTTTCACTCAATGCCCTCTCGCATCCACGGCCCATGTCTCCACAAACATCCCGTTTTCATCAATCACGCACACCTCGTCCCACAAATTCACGGTCGTACACACATGGCGCGGCACCAGATAAAATTGATCGCCCACACGCGGTCGCGGCGTGCCCTCCGGCAACTGCAACAACTGGTGTTCCTCATTGCGCCGCACAAACGCAATATCATCTGGCAACCCCAACGCTCGAAAATGGGGCACAGGCGTATCGGGCGCAACCGACTTGCTGCCCGCGTCCAGTGTAACGAGATCTGCGCGGGTCGTACTGATCACACTGGACAAAACCAGTGCTGCCCATTCAAAGGGGCTCTGCAACTTATCACTATATCCAATATCCCAAAAAATCCACGTACCCGGCGAGACCTCATCTACCCCATCCACCCGTTGCGTATGCTCAAAACCCGGCGACCCCGAAGCCACCAATTTCTCCACCTCAATCCCAGACCGTTCTATCAGACACCGGGTCTCAACAGCCCGCTCAATCGACTCAAACGCCGTCTTTTGACGCATATCCCCATCGAAATCACCCACATGCCCATCATACACGTGCAAACCCGCAAAACACAACCCCGACGACTGTGCAATCTGCTGTGCCAGAGCCAGCGAAGGCGCGCCGGGCAATGCCCCCGTGCGATCCATCCCCGTATTGACATCCACCATAACGCCCAGACGCACATCCGCCGACGAGCAAGCATTGGACAACGCCTGAATCGCGTCCCCATCATCCGCAATCACTTTCAAGTCGGTATCGGGATAAAGCCGCTTCAAATCCACCACGCGCCCAATATTTGCCCCCACGATATGATAAGAAATCAACACATCGGTCGCACCAATCGCAGCGAGCATCGCCGCCTCTTTGGGCGTTGCACACTTAAACTTATCAATCCCCTCATCCATCTCCAAACGCGCAATCTGCGACATCTTATGCGTCTTAATATGCGGACGCAAACGCGCATACCCGCCCATCATATCCCCAATCGCGCGAATATTATGCGCCACCGCCGCCTTGTAAACCAGCAGCGCAGGCGTGGGAATCTCCCCGGCATTCTTTACCCGATAGTCAAACATCCAGCACCTCTCCAATCCATCGCCAAACCGCATCCTTGCCGCGACCCGTCGTCGCGGAAAACGGCACAAGGTCAAAATCGCCGTGCAAAGCGAGCATCCGACGGGTTTGATCCAATCGGCTCTTGAGTTTATGACCCGACAACTTATCGGCCTTCGTAGCAACCACCACAAACGGCTTGTTGCCGTGCATCAGCCAGTCAATCATCTGCAAATCATCCCGGCTCGGATCGTGCCTCGCATCGATTAACTGAACAAAACCCTTAATAGAAGGCCGATCCTGCACATACCCCTCAATCAACTGCCCCCACGCCTGGCGCTCTTGCAAACTGCGCTTTGCATAGCCATAACCGGGCAAATCGACAAAATAATACGCGCGATTTACGCGATAAAAATTCAGCGTCCGCGTCTTGCCGGGCGTACTGCTCGTCTTCGCCAGATTTTTCCGATTGAACAGCCGATTGAGCAACGACGACTTGCCCACATTGGAACGCCCCGCAAATGCAATCTCGGCCATCCCATCGCGAGGCAACTGCCTCAAAAAGCCAACACTTGTCACAAATTCGACCGAATGGAATTGCATGACCGCCCTTTCACACAAACGAAAACCGGGGTCCAATTCGGCCCCGGTTCCCCATCTGTGGGAAATATCTATCTCTTTAAGCGCGTTTTTGTGTGGATTCGAGAACTTCAATACGCGGCTTGTTGCGGTTTTGAACCATATCGAGGGTCACTGTGACCTCGGTCAGATCCTCATTGGAGGGTATATCGTACATCAAATCCGTCATAACCGTCTCGAGAACCGACCGCAACCCGCGCGCACCTGTACCCTTATCCTGCGTAATGCGAACAACCTCGCGCAGCGCGTCATCCTCAAAGGTCAACTCAACCCCATCGAGCTCGAACAACTTCTGGTATTGCTTCGTAATTGCATTTTGCGGTTCCGTCAAAATCTGCAACAAAGCGGCCTCGTCCAGATCGCCCAACGCGCACACCACGGGCATTCTCCCAACGAGTTCTGGAATCAAACCGTATTTGATCAAATCTTCTGGCTCGGCATGCTGGAAAATCTCACCGGTATTGCTCTCGTCCAAATCGTTTGAATCGGACCCAAAGCCAATGGTCTTCTTGCCAATGCGGGTGCTAATAACGCTTTCCAAACCATCAAATGCACCGCCACAGATAAACAGAATATTTTTGGTATTGAGCTGAATCAGGGGTTGTTCGGGATGCTTGCGCCCCCCCTTGGGCGGAATACTCGCCACCGTACCTTCCAGAATTTTCAACAACGCTTGCTGAACACCTTCCCCAGACACATCGCGCGTAATAGATGGATTCGCCGACTTTCGAGAAATTTTATCGACCTCGTCCAAATACAAAATACCCATCTCTGCCTGCGCCACATCGTAATCCGCCGCCTGAAGCAGGCGCACCAGAATATTCTCAACATCTTCGCCAACATACCCCGCCTCGGTCAAAATAGTGGCATCGGCAATCGAAAATGGGACCTGTAAAATGCGCGCCAGCGTCTGTGCCAAAAGCGTCTTGCCAGTACCCGTGGGTCCCATAAGCAAAATATTGCTCTTATCGAGTTCGACATCTTCCGCAGACTGATTGGACCGAATGCGCTTGTAATGATTATACACCGCAACCGAAAGAACGCGCTTGGCCCGCTCTTGACCAATCACATAATCGTCGAGACGAGTCTTAATCTCCTGCGGCTTGGGCAACCCTTTGTGCAGCGTCACGGGCTTTTTGAGATCGTCCTCTCGCAATACCTCATTGCACAGCTTAATACACTCGCTGCAAATATTCACACTCGGACCAGTGACGATCTTATCGACCTGATCGGCACTCTTGCCACAAAAAGAACAGCGAATTTCTGTTCTGGAAGTTCGTCTTTTCATAACGTCCCACTCCTCATAACAAGGCTTCGTCGATATCGGGGTTGGGATCTTGATCGGGAATGAGCACTTCGTCAATCAGGCCATAATCCTGCGCCTCATCAGCCGACATAAAGAAATCGCGATCTGCATCCTTTTCTATGCGCTCAATAGGTTGACCTGTACAATCGGATAAAAGGGCGTTCAAACGGTCGCGATATTGCAAAATCTCTTCGGCATGGCGTTCGATATCCGAAGCCTGACCGCCTGCACCGCCAATGGGTTGATGCAGCAAAATGCGCGAATTGGGCAATGCGCGGCGCTGCCCCTTCGTGCCCCCTGCAAGAAGCACGGCACCCAGTGAAAACGCCTGCCCCACACACACCGTCTCAATATCGTTGGGCACGTACTGCATCGTATCGTAAATAGCCAGACCCGCCGTAATACTGCCGCCGGGAGAATTGATATACAGCCGAATCGGCTTCTCGGGTGTTTCAGACGTGCAAAACAGCATTTGAGCAATCACCAGATTGGCAATCGTATCGTTAATCGGCGTACCAATAAAAATAATATTATCGCGCAACAGCCGCGAAAAAATGTCATAAGCGCGCTCACCACGCCCTGTCTGTTCGAGAACTGTAGGAACCAGAGCCATATTTAATTTCAAATCCCATGTTTAAATGTAAAATCCGTCTATGAACTGGCCTGAACCAGTTGTACCCCGCTCCGCCTATTCAACTTCCTCAACATCTTCGACATCTGCATTATCGATGAGAAAATCAAACGTCTTCTGCGTTTTAATCTCCGACTCAATCTGATCGAGCTGTTCGGTGCGGCTCAAAATCTGACGCAAACGCGGTCCCTCAATATTGTGCCGTTGCGACATCTCCTCGAGATGTTTGTCCAAATCGTCATCCGTCACCTCGATATTTTCCTGATCGGCAACAGCATCCATCAACAAAAAGCGTTTGACACCGCGCTCGGCTTGATCGCGCCCGCTTTCGCGAATCGCATCCTCGTCAATATCGTGGTCGTGACCCGCGTGCTCTCGCTTATACGACTCAACCATCCCATTGAGATAGTTCTCGACCATGCTATCGGGAACCTCAAAAGGATTGCCCTCAATCAGCGCATCCATCAAATTCTCCTCAACGCGCTGGCGAATCACCTGCTCGTATTGCGTCTGCATCTCATTCCGAATCTGCGTCTTGAGTTCGTCCAACGTCTCCACACCGCCGACATCCTGAGCCAATGCATCATCCAATTCGGGCAACTCGCGCTCGCGTATTTCTTTCGCCGTCACGCGAAACATCACGGTCTCTTCTCTGGGTTCTTCGTCGTGATCCCCATGATCGTGGTCGTGACCCGCGTGATCATCGTGGTCATGATCGTGGTCGTGATCGCAATCCGCATGATCGTGATCGTCCTGAACGGGCCGCGTAACTGTAACCTCACGGGACTCACCAGCCGAAATACCCATCAATTGCTCTGCCAGTTCAGTCGGCTTGCCGTCTTCCGTCTTAAACAATCGAATCGATTGATCTTCTGACCTGTGATCGGCCACGGGACTGCCGCCATCATCGAGTTCTTCGACATCGGCAAAAACCACATCGTCGAGATCAGCAGCGCGCTCCACGACCTGCTCGGTCGCACTCTCCTCTTGCATATACCGCAGCCGACCTTCAACATGCTCGTCTTCAACCGCAAACACGGGCCGCGTCACTTTCAGCCCCTTATAGGTCTCCACGGTTATCTCTGGACGGACATCGACAGAAGCCTTGAACACCAGAGGCTGTCCCTCTTCAAAATTGATATCGTCAATACTCGCCTGGGAAACGGGTTGAATGCCTTCTGCCTCGCTCGCCTCCCGGTAAAACTCCTCGACCATCTCCTGGACAACCTCCCCCTGGATGGCCGGCCCAAATTGCCGTTTGATAACGCTCAGGGGAATTTTACCCTTGCGAAAACCCGGCAAATTAAGGGTCTTGCTATACTTCCTGTAAGCATCATTGAGACGCTTATCCACATCCTCAGCCGGAGCTTCAATCTCCAATGTCCGACGCCACGTCCCCGACTCGGTCACCTGCACATTCATCGCGTTGGATAATCCTTTCTTTATAATACCTTAGTCATTAACTGCTGGCCCAACGTGCAATAATAAACAAATGAAATCGCTTTGTCAATTATTAGCACTCACCCATACCCCAACACCTTCAAATACGCCTTCACCGTATTCTCAAGTCCCATAAAAACAGTATCTGCGATCAGCGCGTGACCAATAGACACTTCGAGAATCCCGGGAATCGTCACAAACTCCCCCAAATTGTCGAGATTGAGATCGTGCCCCGCATTAACCCCCAGCCCGGCATCTTGCGCCGCGCGAGCCGAATCCGCGTACCGTCGAAAAACAGGACCCACATCGCCTCCGTCATAAGCAGAAGCATAAGACTCCGTATAAAGCTCCACGCGATCCGCACCCAGATCCTTTGCCAGAACCATATCTTCCGGCACCGGATCCATAAACAGAGAAACCCGAATACCCAGCCCCTTCAACTCCGCAATAATCGGCACCAGCCGCTCGCCATCCCGCCTCAAATCCCAACCGTGATCCGACGTACTCTGATCCGGTTCATCGGGCACCAGCGTACACTGATCCGGCCTCACATCCCGCACCATATCCATAAAATCGGGAAAGGGATTGCCCTCAATATTGTACTCCACCCCCGAAATCACCTCTTTCAACTCATAAACATCCGTCCTGCGAATATGCCGCTCATCGGGCCGGGGATGCACCGTAATCCCATGCGCCCCTGCATCAATACACACCTGCGCCGCCCTCGTCACACTCGGAAAAGTAAGCGGCCGGCTATTCCGCAACAGCGCCACCCGATTCAAATTTACACTGAGTTTGGTCATTCCCATCCTCCTCTACGGTGCCAGCAAAGCGCGCTTCCACGCGCCATCACCTTGCCGAACATACAAAAACCGATCGTGCAACCGATCATCCCTATTCACCCAAAATTCAAACCGATCGGGAACCACCCGATAGCCCCCCCAAAAATCCGGCAACGGCACATCGTCTCCCGGATATTTTCGTTCCAATTCTGCCACGCGACCTTCCAAAAACGCCCGATCGGGAATCGCCTCACTTTGAGGCGACGCCCAGGCACTCAAGCGACTACCCCGAGGACGCGAATCAAAATACGCTTTAGACACCGCATCCGAAACAGCCTCAACCCGTCCCTCAATACGCACCTGTCTGACCAGCGACTTCCAGTGAAACAGCAAAGCTACTCTGGGATTCTCCGCCAACTCATCGGCCTTGCGACTCTCCAGATTCGTAAAAAACACAAACCCATCCTGATCGCACTGCTTCACCAGCACCATACGCACCGAAGGCTTTCCATCGCGCGTCGCCGTCGCCAGAGCTACGGCCTCGGGCAGTGTCGGCTCCGAAGCCCTCGCCTCTTCAAACCACATATCAAACTGAACAAAAGGATCTGGATTCATATTTTTTCCTGAGTGACTTAATCAAATAAACGCGCGTCTCTCGCCAGTTACCCTGCCCGCCATTGGCATCAGTATAAACACCCCGTGCCAAATACGGCTCCCATCCCGCATCCCTGTACCCGAGGCGTGCGTACAAATTGAGCGCAGGATGATTCTTCACGTAAACGCACAGACCAATATTCTCATAGCCCCGCTGAAAAGTAATTCGCTCACACACATCTAACAACCGCGACGCAATACCCATCCGCCGATAATCTGGATGCACAAAAAGCGACGACACCTCGGGCCATGGTCGCACCTGGGGCGGCACGCCAGCAGCATCGCCACCTTCCCAATTGAGCAACACCTGAGCCACCGGCAAATTGCCCCACCAGGCCACATAAAAAATGAGCCTGCCGGATTCCTGTAGCATAAACCGCCGCCGCTGCGTTTCTTTACGGGAAAACGGCAAATACCGAAGCCGAGACACCTCAGACGATTTAAGAGACCGAATATCAATATCCATAAAAGTAAATTATACCGAACACCGCCCCAATATGCAAGACACCGCGACGTACAATTTTTGCTCGCTCAGTCTAAGTCATATAACACATAACCGGAGCACTTTCATGAACCACCTCATCCTAATCAAACACGCTTTGCCTCAAATCGACGAGGCAAAATCCGCCCCAGACTGGCAACTATCGGACAGCGGACGCGCAAGTTGTACCCCTCTCGCCGAAGCGTTGCGCCCCTACAAACCAGATCTGCTCATCACAAGCGAAGAACCCAAAGCACATCAAACGGGACAACTCGTCGCCGACATCCTCCAAATCCCCTGTTCCTCAGCACCCAACCTTCACGAACACGACCGCAAAGGCGTCCCCTTTATCCCTCAAAAAACATGGCACACCACCGTAAAAACCTTCTTTGCACGCCCCAACGACCTGATCTTTGGCAATGAAACCGCACATCAGGCTCGCACGCGATTCACCCGAGCCATTGAAAAAGCAGTGAAAACACACCCTCACAAAACCATAGCCATAGCCACCCACGGCACCGTCATCTCTTTATTCGTCGCCCAAAAAACCCGGACAAACGGCTTCGACCTCTGGCAACAACTAAACCTCCCATCTTATGTGGTATTCGACCTGCCGGATTACAAATTGAACACCATTGTAAGAGAAATATTCTGAGGGTCAAAATCTGACCGTCTAAATCTGACCGTCTAAACCTGACCGTCTAAACCTGACCGTCTAAATTAGAGGGTCTAAACCAGAATTCTCCGTATTTGGCTTGTTTTGTTCTCTCTTTTATGTTTATTAGATATGCCTATTTGGTTCATAAATATTCGGAACCGATTAAAAAGGTAGTACAATGTTAGATCAAACGACGTTGGATAATATCGTCCGTCGAATTGTGGAAGTGGCTGATCCACAGAGAATCATCCTTTTTGGCTCTGCCGCTCGAGGCGACATGAACCGCCATAGCGACTTTGATCTGCTCATCGTCAAGGAGGGCGTGGACACGCTTGACCTGATGCGGCAGATTCGCCGGAATCTTTACGGGGTAGGTGCTGCCGTCGATGCCTTCGTCGTCACGCCCCAAGCCGTCGAGCGCTACAAGGACAGCCACGCGCTGGTCATCAAGCCCGCGCTGCGGGAAGGAAAGGTGGTCTATGAATCTCCCTGAACGCTTTCCACCTGACGATCCCAGGGAGCGGTTCAAGAGAAGTCAATTCGGCACGGACATCCCCTCTAAAAATCCGCCGGATAATATACAAGTGTGAGTCTATAAATCGGCGTTTCGACACACTTTGAGGACAAAAGGAAAACGGGTAAAGAATATTATAATTCTCTACCCGTTCTTTTTTATTTAATCGATACCCTCCCGTCAACCGGGGATCAACTCAATGTTGAGCCGACAGCCTACGGCCTCTGCATATTTTCGCAACGTCTCTACTTTGGGGGAATGTCGGCTATTGGCAGACTCTAAGCGAGTGATCGCTGTTGCCTTCGTGCCCATCTTCTCAGCGACTTGCTCTTGAGTCATACCAGCGCGTTTTCGCGCTTCAAGCATCTTGTGTAGCAACTCAAACTCAGGTGCTGCCTCATCATACTTTTCTTTATATCCAGGTTGGGACCGCATTGTTGCGATCAATTCTTTATGACTGAGCATTTTCCCTCCTATGAGGATTATTTCATCCTCCCTGCAACGTGTTCAGAATAATTTCAATTTTCGCATATAACAAACTCGTTATATTTTGTCAAGAGGTCATGCCTGAGGTAAAGATGAGAAATCGGATCCATACCCAGCCTACAACGGCATTGAGCCAAGATGACTACTGAGGGTTTTGAAGTTGCTTGACTCTTAGAAAAAACTGTGTATATTACCACCTGTGCAATCCCCCTCTGGGCTCTCCCCCTCGGTGCTGTTTCTCGTAGCTCTCTCCCCTACCAAATCTCCCCTGTTTTTACGCTCCGACCCGAAGGTATATATCTACGTGAGGTCAGCCCCTTCGGATAATTCTTGATGGGGCTTTTTGGTCTTTTTTAGCAAAGAAAAACCTCGGCAGCTGGCACTGCCGAGGTCTGTAGAAGTCACCGGAACGTCCGGTAACCCTGATGAAAGATGTCTGAATATAAGAATATCGGGGATCAGGTCAACAGTCAAATCCATAGGGCGGAATGACACATCTAATTTAATTTATGACAGAAACTCTGCTGCAATGGCAAGCCGGGTCTGTAGCCGCCTGGGAACAGAAGTGCTACGTTGCTTTGCTTAAGTACGATCTGCACACGATGTCAAAAGCAGATTCAGTTACTCATCCATAGATTTGAAATATACCGTTCTATCATTATAAAACTTTACAAACATAAAGTTTCTGAGAAAGGTTTCGTTTATGGTGTCAATTAATTTTTCTGATTTTAGGCGGTTTGCGAAGTTTTTTGAAAAACACGACCTACAGTCTTCAGTTACACAACTCGCCGGCTTACTCACCGTCCCCTCTTTGCATGCGAATACACTCCGGATAGAAACAGCCATTCACCTGACTGTAGCGAACTGCGAAGGCTCTCGAAATCTCAAGTTAGCCGAGATAGACCACTGGCTAAATCAATATCTCGGCAACAGGATCGCAATATACGAAGACCCTGTGGAGGATGTCTTTATCACCAATGTCGAGACGCATGAGGGCAATCGGCGCATATTCCAAGGAATATGGGAATCAAGTGACTACTTTGTTCAAGCAGCTATCAATATCCTAAGTATCCATCTTGCTCTGCAGGAGTGTCGAAATCTTCTAAGCCCTGCTTTTGCATTGCTAAAATTGAGCGATAGTGTCGCTGAGCGTGTCGGTTTACGGAGATGGCATAACGCACCTTCGACCGCGAAGGATAAAATCGGAGTCGCCTGTGTGAGTGACAGGGCGGAACGGGCCCAAGCGGTAATCTTCTCAGATAGCGAACTTAATGCAATGGGGATCAAACGTCACCTGTTGGCACCCTTTATTCTGCGATATGAAGATAGGCAGGCCCTCAAAACTGAGACAATCGGAAAATCTTCCCTTGAGAAACGCCCCCTTATAGACTTTGGCGATAAAGTGGTTTTGGCTTTACCTAACGCGGTTAGCCCAGCAATTAGGACGTTCATTCTCTCTGAGTTGCGGCGAAGGGGTTACTTGTCGGCCTTCTCTCGTGCGTTGGCCACTTATCAAGCCAAACAAGTCGAAGGAGAGGTGTTCAAGCAACTGGAGCAAGATGTTTTCTCTCTCAAGCTACCCGAATTCGATAGAAAGACTCCACCACTTCATGCTTGGCTGCTCAAATATGATGTCAACAAGTACCTTCATGTCGTGCTTGTCCATGACCGTTTAGATTCGTTGAAACCCTATGATTTATCCGGTTTCATGACATATCCGCAAGAATTGATGACGGGTCTTAATGATTATATATCTAAAACCGCCTCTTACTGCATGTCATTACCAGATTTTAATGAAGGAATGACACTTTTGATAATGGGGGGACTCGGCCGCGGCTTCGCTCTGGGCTTTGATGAGTGTCCGGATCAATGGCATCTATCGGCTATTAGTATATCCAACCTTCTCATGCTAGGCCACCTGCCCGATCAACCGATCACACGCTACCTCAAATATATCAAACAGAGGACATGGGTAGATAAGGAAGGAGTCACTATTCAAGACATGAGCGGCGACTTGAATTCTTTTAGCTACTGGCGTCAATCGAACTACCAAATTGTGCCTCATGATTTAGCTATAGATTCCCCCTCTATGCTTATCATTGAAAACGATTGGATTTTGGTCGCCCGACAGGAAGTCCGAAATCTTGTAGATCGACATGTCCTTAAGACAACAGACGGGATCTACGTACCCGTAGTACGATTTTTTAGTAACTCATACTTCAAATCCGTGTGTGACCGTCCAATTTATGCGAGCCTGATCCATCTGAGTTCAGGCATATTTGCGGGGACTGTGGAAACGGCGCGTGGCCCCAGTTGGCTAGTCATGATACGCGAGAGTGACGAAAAATTCCCTCGCTTCCTTTATGATATATGGGAGGGATTCATCGGTCTGTATGACAGGCTCGTATCCGAGATTGAGTCCCTCTACCCAGATGCCCCATTCGGTCCGGTAGAAATTAAACTCAATGCAGATGACGTAATTGATGTAGATGGCATACTTATAGTTGAGAAAAATATGAAACCTCAAATAGACACGAAAGTCAACGAATTTGAAGTTACCATTCAAAATAAACAGCGAACCGCTGTGGTCAAGTTACCTCCTGATTTCCTTCAGTATTTTCAGCAACCTGAGAATACTGGTGAGCGGATAGTCCTGAGAAGCATCGCGAAAGGTCTTATCAGTCTACATCAAGATACAAATAAGAATGTTGATAAGGACATACTGGAAGCTTTATTAAACAAAGTGATCAGTGATCCAGGTATGCGGATTCTCCATGCCTTTCCTATAGATCCTATTGAACAACTAAAAGCAAAACAAAACCAAGCTCCAATATTCATAGCTCAAGAGGATTTTGCTTTTTCCAAGTTGAAGCTGTCCGAAGGATGCACATCAGCAACGACAATTGGGGAGATCAATTCGAAAGTTGAATGCAATGAATTTTTGCACAAAGTTGTAGATAAAATTTGGAGCCAAATACGCAGCCAGTTGAAACAACTTGATCGAGCATCAGTGATACGTGAAGCACTCCGAGTACATGAAGCCATTATTTATGACCGTGAACACTGGCGTCGTACCGCGCAGGCAGTACAGGCGCTTCACGCATCAGAGGAAGATGTTATTGCCATATCACGAGGTCGGGAAGCGGATCGAGTCAATACTGCAATATCAGCCCGTACAATCATAGAAATGGCTATTTGTGAGTGTCCTAAAACAGGTGGTCGTCAGCTTTCACGCTGGAAACTGGACGAACTATTAGCCAAAGTGACGCTATTACTCGAAGTTGCAAGGGTCTCGGATGCCGTCAAAAATGATCTAGTTACACCCCGAATCGAATTGCACCCAAATGGTGAGTACACTATTGACCATGAGTTCCAAAGTACCGTTATCAAACCATTCTTGGAATCTCATTTTTCGAAAGGATTTAAAACGGCTGTACAAGAATACCGCGAGTTATATGAAAACGAATCTTATGATGAGCGAAAGAGACCTGACGAAATATTTTCTTCAGAATTAATTCATGCATCCCGTGTCGAGTTCGGTTTGTCTCTGGACGAAGCGGTAGAAGGAATTTCAAAACTCATGGACCTTGCTGTTGAATACGACAGTGTAATCGTCGAAACAACGCTTGGTGATATCAAAGCCAGACTGACTTCGAACAGAGGCTTATCAGTAGATGCAAGCGAAGCATTTGTCCGCTCTTTCGGAATTTTTCATCGCCCTCAATGGGATAAACCTCCATCGGGTTTTACGGGGAAAGATATTTACCCTTGGCGCTTCAAACGCAGACTTTCTGTAACAGCGAAACCCTTGTTTGTTTTTGGAAAGCAAAACAATGATAAGGTGCTTTTTGGAATTGGTACACTAAAACAAAGTATCCTTAATCTATTGGGTAGGATTGACGAGGGGCACCTACCGCAAGAATTCTTCACCTCAACAGAGATGAAACAATATGTTGGAATGGTAAACGACGAAAAAGGGCACGCCTTTGCTCAGTCTGTTGCTAATAAGCTGTGCGAAAAAGGATGGCATACCCGTAATGAGGTACAAATGACCGAATTAGGTGCTTCTGATAAACTCGGTGATGTAGATGTCTTAGCGTGGAAGCCAAGCGGAGAAATACAGATCGTTGAGTGTAAGCGTCTGCAATTGGCCCGAACTGTTGCTGAGTTTGCCGAAATTTGTCGCCGTTTTCGTGGGGAAGCAAAGGATGAGTTAGGCAAGCATGTAAAACGTGTCGAATGGATTAGAGCAAATGCTGCATGTCTCCAACATATCGTCGGATTCTTACCAGATCCATCTAATATCGATGACAGACTTGTAACCAATGTCGATGTGCCGATGACGTACTTAACTTCATTGCCCATTGAGGCCGACAAGATAGGCCCGCTAAAGTTGCTCAATTCCACAGCAAAAGGAAAGGTATTAAAATGATAGAAAATAGTAGATTCGCTGTGTTAGATATTCCTTACTGTGTCTGGGATCCAGAAATAAGGAGAACGAATCTTGAATTCATCGAAGGAATTGACCCTACCTATTATGAATATATTGCAGCAATTAATAAAGGATCTCTGCAAGGTGATGGGGCTCAGTATGCGGCTATAGCCATAAGAATAGCCTATTGTCATGGTCTTGAAACACTATTTGCATTACTTTGTGCGTGTATTCAAGCTCCAGACTGTATTATGGGTTGGCTTCAAAAGTATACCTTAAAGCAGTTGAGGGACTTGGTAAAAAAAATTATCAACTACCAAACTCCGATTTTCTGTAAACTCAATCTTCAATCCGTTACGTTGGAGGAACTATCAAATTTGATAAACGATTTTAACCTTCAAGATGAAGATAAAGAGCAGCAACTTAAAGAATCGTTTACAACCTTATGGTATCGATTTGCAAAAGATTTTCTGGATGATAAGCTAATTGCCGAATACAACAATATAAAGCATGGATTCCGGGTGAGACCAGGTGGCTCTAGTTTTTGGGTTGGCCCCGAGGATATACCCGGGGTGCCTGCTCCACCAGAGAAAATGTCCTATCTCGGAGGTAGCGATTTTGGTTCATCTTTTTTTGTGTCCGAAGGAATTGGAGATGAGATAGACAAACGAAATCCAACACACTTTAGGCTCAAAAAACCTGCACTGAATTGGGACCCAAAATGTCTTGTACATGGCTTGAATCTAATATCCATTTCCCTAAATAATATACTTGCATTTCTCAAAGTAGCGAACGGTACAGACGCCGAATCTGTTAAGTTTTTTTACCCTCAGGATAAGTCGTATTTTGAAGCACCATGGCAACCATCTCAAAGTATTCTGAGCAGTGAGATAAATCCTATAATACGTGAAGAAGACATTGTTCGATTTTCAAAAGAGGAGATTTTGAGAGTATATCAGCAATCATAGTCCTAAAGGTAGGATTCTGCTGGAAAGACTCAGCATCTTGCTCAGTATTTTGGTATCTAACAAAAGTCACAAAATACCTTTTATCCTTCATTCTCCGGTTGCTCGGGTGCCAACCTTTAGTCATTGACGAATAGGTCACGGTCTGTTTTTTAACATCAAATTGTCAGTCCAAAAAAGAAGGACAAGCGGTGTACTATTTACGGAGAGAATCTAATGGTGCAACGTCTCTACAGTAATCCACCTATTGAGGAAGCAGTCTGTGAGTTTCGTTTCAAACCGGATCGGGATGAGGAGCGCGAACAAGTGCGACTTGCAAACAAATTGCACGTAGCCTTTGAAACCGAGCCTCTTGAGGACGGTATGCACCATAAGGCTGAGGACATTATAGAACAGACATTACAATCCGGGGAAGACGCGCGAATTCTCGAGTGGCTGAGAGATTTCTCCTTAGATACCGCACAACCGGTCTTCGCGGCGTCTGTTCTGCGTTGCCTTGGGTGTCAAGAACATTTAGGAACAAGCTCATGGCGTTCCGAACTCGTGCGCGATGCGTTGGCTTTGGATGATGTGGAGATTAGAGATGCCGCAGTTCAAGCAGCGGAATTGTGGGGTGATAGTGACATTCTGCCAGTTCTGAAATCGCATTCTGATCCAGAATCGTGGCTGCGAGATTATATTTCTGACGTCATTGACGACCTTGGGGAATAGACGCGATCAATTCTGCTCTAATTACGTCAACGCCCTGCTTGCTTGAGCAGGGCGTTTATTTTTCAATTCTATTCCAGATTTCAGGTTACAGGTTTTACATCACATCCAATATCGCTTGAGGGTTTTTGTCTGCGATTATCAATAGTGTCCGGGCTGCTCCCGATGGACGACGGCGGCCCTGCTCCCAATCTTGCAGTGTGCGAACAGATACACCCATCAATTGGGCAAACTGAGCCTGAGAAAGACCTACTTTCGCTCTCGTTTGGGCAATGTCAGGCACTGCGATAATACGACCGTGTTCGCCGCGCTTAATTTCCTGTAGGCCAGATAGAATCTCTTGACCGATATTTCTATTCTTTTCATTCATTTTCAATCTCCTCACGAAAATAAAACATACGGCATTGCCGTATAATATCAAAAAGAAAACTTCAATATACAAGACACCGCGACGTACAATTTT
Organism: Gemmatimonadota bacterium; assembly: GCA_026706845.1. Taxonomy (NCBI): domain Bacteria; kingdom Pseudomonadati; phylum Gemmatimonadota; species Gemmatimonadota bacterium. Next base: position 29,615 of record JAPOXY010000100.1, on the reverse strand, counting down.
CATCCGTGCAGTCTAATATGAATAACCTTGACAACGACCGTCCCGGAGATGTCTGCAATGAGAGAAAAGATTCGTTTCAGTCCAGAAGATCAACAGTTCATCAATCGAGCCATAGATTCTTGCCAACGAATGGGTGAACGCCCTGTCCTCATGTTGATTGGGAGTCGCGCCGCTAACTTTGCCGATGAATGGTCAGACCTCGACCTTTGTATCATTGGCGATAAGCGGCACCTTTCCGGTGAAGATCGGAGGACTTATGAACGAAGCGGGCAACTCTTCGTCGATAGAGGCGACTACGAAGCCCACTGGTCGTTTTACGATGAAGATGACCTGCGGGCGTGGTTGGAAACATACCCGGATGAGATGATGTGGGTGATTGCCACCTCGCGAACCCTCTACGGTAGTTCAAATATCGCTGAAGAGCTGAAACATCGCTATTCCCTGTATCCGCCAGCGGTCGCGGAGAGCAAGTTGAAGTGGATATTCGGCAAGTATCATTACTCGCAGCGCGGTCCACTGGCTATGGCAGCTCGAAATAAGGTGGAAACAGCGTTTGTTGCGGTTGGAAACGTCATCGAACACCTCTGCAAAATGTGCTGCGTTGCTGACAGACAGCCGTTTCCCTACGACAAATGGCTGGTTGAAGCAGCCAAACAAACACAACTGGGCGCGATGGTATATCCATCGATTCAACGGGCAGTAGGCGGCATGAGAGAATTTCTCGCCCCACCGGCCGACCGCAACTGGCGTGACTGGATACCCGTGAAAGAATTGCGGGCGACATTGCCAATTGTTCAAAGCGGACTGAAAGAACTGGGTTGGGTTGGCGATTGGATTGACAATCCAGAGACAACTTACTTTGAAGAGACAGTGAGACGACCTGCGCCCTGAACTAAATGTGATAGATAAATTAAAGCCGCTTCTTAAACTGGGAAGCGGCTTTTTTATTTGTCATGCTGAATATGCAGAACATTGCACCTACTTTTTGTTGCGCGCTTTTTCAAACAGATCACTCCGCGAATGACTCCTCGCCCCTTTCCTTCTGTTTCCGCCTTATCTCGGCGATATCTTCGTCTGTCAGCCGTTCACTGTCTGTTACGATAGTCTGTTCGATGAGTTCCAGTTTCAATTCCCGGTTAGTCAGCCACTCCCAGCGACCGACATTTGCCGGATGGGGATGCGGATACACATCATCAGGATCAATCTCATCTGAAACAACATAGAGATAACCTGGCGTGACGCCGTTATGCTTCAGCCTGAGCTTGTCAGATAGAGACTCACCTTCGTCAGACAAAGAGATAAGAGAAGGACGGTGAGAGAACGCCTTCGCCACATTTCTGTATTGTGTGATCGAACTACCGATACGAAGTTTCGTCAGCTTTTGCTGAGAGCCATGGTACCACGTAAGACTGTAGTCGCAATCTGGCATCAGTAACCCAAACTTTTCAAAAAAGCAAGCGGACGGCCACACTATATTTCGCCAATCATATCCTTGACCCTACATATACCATACTCGCTTATCTTCCAGGTCAATCCAAGTCGTGAACCGATTTCTCTGCGCTGCTCCTCATGTAGTTCCGCCAGGTTATAGTAAGCCTTCTTGAGTGAATTTCGTGTTGGCTGAGGGAATAGAGTCGCAAATCGGCCAGTTAGGTGCGATGGCATCCGCTGCTCGAACTGCCTGGGCGTGAATTTGTGTTCTCCCTGTAGATATGCATGCCATTTCTCCACGATGTTGCGTAGATCGGCAAACGACCAGGCTGCGGAATAGTACTCACCACGCTTCGTGTGCAAAACAACATACACAAGCCAAGCCCAGAGACGTTCGTCTTCATGGATCAACACTTCTTCACTGGGAGTCGGCCTGTTCTCGCGGCGTACCTTATCATTCGAAACTTGACACCATTCTTCAAGCCTGTCTGACTTCGTCCAGATAAGATGAAAGGGCCCTCCCTTCCAACCTGGCAAGTCCTCCTCTATGTACAGATTGATGTCTGCCTTGACGCACGGCTCGAAAAGATAGATAACGAAATACTCCTTGATGTGATCTGCATCAAATCGGTGGAACCACGGTTCGGTCGCCCAATTCCACCTTTTAGACCAGACAGCATCTCGGATTTTTTGGGAATCAAAAACAACCCCTAAATCAAGGTCGGATTGCTCGTCCATCTCTCCGGTAGCTTGACTTCCGCTGACGAAGATGCCGATGACTTCGTCTATGTCCCGGAAGTGTCGCAATAGACTGTCAAAAACGCGTCTGTGCTCAGGGAGATTGACTATATCGAGCATCAGGAGAATCCTTTGCCAGTATTGTGTGGCTGTCCGCTAACTACGTTATTCACGCACCTGTTCAGTTATACCATCAATATACAGGCACTACGCGAAAGTGTGCAAATGCGTTTTAGGACGAGGAATTTGTGAATAGGCTCGGGGTAGGATCACGCTTTTGGCTTTCCGCATTGAGACATTTTGAAGGGATTGAATTTTGCATATAATTATCGTTATACGCAAAAACGTCATTGCAAGTCCCTGTTTTTTCAAGTAAATTGCAAATAGGCATTTATCATTATACGCAAAAAGCGGATGGGCAATTCGCCCAGTTCGACAGCGCGTTTTAGGAAATACTCAAGGTATGAATGTGAAAGAACAAAAAATTACAGAATCGCTTTTGGATGAGATCGCAAACAAAATTGTCGAACACTTTCATCCAGATCAGATTATCCTCTTTGGCTCTCAGGCTTATGGCGAGCCAAAGACCGATAGCGATTTAGATTTGCTCGTCATTATGGATACAGATTTGCGTCCAACAGCGCGAAGTGCCGCAATTGCTCGCATTTGTCGTCCCAAATACGTTGCAATGGATATTGTCGTGCGTACACCTGAAGAAATTCAAACCCATCTGCAAAATTTTGATCCCTTTCTCGAGGAAATTTTCAAACTTGGACGCATCCTCTACAAATCCGCCGGGTGATATACAAGCGTGGGTCTATAAAGCAGAAGAAGACTTTCGCACCGCTACGACAATGGTTCGGAAACGCAAAGAACCTGTTCCCGACAATGTGTGTTTTTGCGCGCAGCAGTGTATAGAAAAGTATCTCAAAGCCTTTCTGGTTCTACATCGCATTCATTTTCCAAAAATTCACGATCTTTTGGCACTGTTAGATTTCGCTGTAGATATTGACACCGAACTCGAGATACTTCGAGATGATCTGAATTTCCTATCCCCATTTGCCGTTGAATTTCGCTATCCCGGAGAAACCGCCACTGTTGAAGAGTCAAAAGATGCGGTTAAAGTTATGCGGCGTGTTCGACGCACTTTGAGGACAAAGTTGAATCTCGAAGATGCCTGATATCCTGCTCTATTAGGCAAATTTTTCAGACAACGTCTGAAAAATCAGCGAAATTCTCCAGACACTATCTGGAGAATCTGAATCCAGACAGGAGGATTAAACTATGATACTGAATACATCAGCAGTAGAGATTGATGAAAGTAGTATATCTATAAGCAAGATAGACAATAATGTTACTGCCAGAGGATCACTACAGAATCATCACTCTAAAAAGGTTAAAGTCATATTTGCAGTTGTCGTATTCTTAGCGGATGTGCGTATAGCTGATAAGGGTGACAGAAATTTTTCTTTTGGCAGAAACGATATTCTTCATGAATTTTACCTTTCAGAAGAACTCGATGCACAAGAGCACAAATCATTTGAATCTATCCCTTATGAAATTACTGAATCGGACGCCGACAACGCCATGCTTGCGTATTATACCACAGTGCTTTCGGTCTCTGAGTTATGATTGGAACGAAAGGGTTCGCCATGATACGAGCGCAATGGTTACTCTTACTCTTGATCTATACAGCAATCTCTCTAAACAGTATCTTTGCAGAAGAACACGCGAAGAACGCACCATCCTCCCTAACCTCTCAGTTGGCGATACCCGATTCCACTCAAATTCAGGTAATTGAAACAACCGATGGATCGACAAATGTCGGACGCATAGTGGAGATTGGTGCTGAAGAGATCGCATTTAAGACAGACCTGGGCATTATCCACATCCCCATTTCAAAGATCAAACACATTGAAACAGTGTCTGCCGAGTTAATACGAAAGGGAGAGTTCTGGTTCCCAAATCCCAATATAACACGCCTATTCTTTGCACCTACGGCGCGTATGCTGAAACAGGGCAAAGGTTATTTTTCTGATTATTATATTTTTTTTCCAGGCTTTGCTTATGGGATCACAGATCGCTTTACTCTGGGCGGCGGACTTTCCATCTTTCCCACCGTGGATATGAATGATCAATTATTCTTTATTACACCAAAATTCGGATTAGTACAGGAAAAGACCTTCTCTTTTGCCATGGGCGCACTTCTCGTGCGTATTCCCAATTATGAGGATGAGGACATTCAAGAAGATGACCCTGAAGTTGCGGGCATATTATACGGTGTAACAACATTCGGGCAACCTGACGCCAGCCTGACTGCGGGACTCGGTTATGGTTTTGTGGAAGGAGACCTCGCAGATCGCCCTATGGTAATGATCGGGGGAGAGAAGCGCTTGACGCGACGGACGGCATTTGTTACAGAAAACTGGATCTTTCCCGGTGTAGAAGACCCCCTGATCTCTTATGGAATAAGATTTTTTGGCAAACGATTAAGCGTAGATCTGGGGCTGATCAATACAATAGGAGAAGGCACAATCTTTCCCGGCGTTCCGTATATTGATTTTGTCGTCCAGTTTTGATTACACAAAACTCTTTTTCCCGTACTCCGTGACGTACAATTTCCACCTGTCCGGTCTAATATATAGGCTGGGACGGCACAAGGGACGGCCCCTACGATGACATTATGATCGTCCGCTGACCGCCGCCCCGCCTCATTTTTCAAAAAATAATTTTTTTGTATGGTACAGATTTTTTCTTGCACAAAAAAACAGAACGGGCTATATTTTCCAATCCAAAAAACAAAAGCCCTCTGTTTATAGGAGATAACTACCTGAAATTACATATCTTTAGGTAAAATCAAATGGTCCATTCACACTGCCATTATCCCTCCAGGAGGCGGCGATTATGCCCTGGAGGCTAAAATTTTGCCAACCCCTCAGTGGGGTTTTTGGTGCCTATACCCTACGTGCCCGACATCGAGCTAAATTCGATGTCGGGTTTTTTGTTGCCCTCCGGGGACCACCCCAGACACCCATCGGTGCAGAACACAGTAGATGATGAAAAAAACAACATGACCTCACGACACAAGAGGAGTATAATGGCACCGAACGAAGAACAGACAATGGTACTCAAAGCGCGGATGGGTGATGGGATCGCATTTGGCAAACTGTACAAAGCAAATGTAGCCCGAATTTATGCAATTGTAGCCAGCCACACAAAAAACAAGGACGACATCGAAGACCTGGTCCAAATCGCATTTATAAAAGCATACCAGGGACTCAATCGCTTTCGCGGTGACGCGGCATTCTCAACCTGGTTGACCCGCATAGCCATGAACGTATGCCTCTCGCACTGCGAAACGCAATCTGTGCGGCGCAAATGGGCAACCTATTTTCACACGCCAGAAGGCATGCAAAAAATCGCTCCATCCTGCACACAAGACCCGGAAACCACCCTGCACGCGCGAGAATGCCAACACCTCGTACGCAAAAGCATACAAACACTGCCACAACAATATCGCGAAGCCATGCGCCTGCGTTATATCGAGGACTATTCGTATGCCGAAATCGAAAAAGCAATGCAAGTACCCATAGGCACCGTAAAAACCTGGCTGTACCGCGGGAAAATACTACTTCGAGAAACCATTGAACAAGAAATGTAAACAGGAGACCACCTATGGTCGAATTTGCTACAAAACCCCTGCCCCAAAAACCCGACGTCACCGCACCCGATGGATCCGACGTCCGCATACTCCTCGAACTCAAAAATGGCGGCATGGCCCACTTTGAACTCCCCCCGGGAAAAATATCCATCGCCGTCGCCCACCGCACCGTCGAAGAAATCTGGTACATCATCAGCGGACAGGGCGAAATGTGGCGCAAACAGGGCAACCGCGAAGAAATCGCCTCCCTCGCCCCCGGCGTAACCCTCACCATACCACAGGGCACCCACTTCCAATTTCGCGCCCACAACAGCGAACCACTCTGCGCCATCGCCATCACCATGCCCCCGTGGCCGGGTCCTGATGAAGCCTATCGCGTACAGGGAAAATGGAAACCGAGGACATAAAAAAAGCCTGCACCATTTGCTGGTACAGGCTTTTGTAATACCTGTCTGTGTGATCTGGAATCATCTATCCCGCCTTCAAACTTCCTCATCCGGATCCTCAGCCGAAAGATCCTCTCCCCTGTGCAATCGAAGTGCCAAATTCGCTGTCTGTCCCAACGCGCGCGCCGTTGGTGCATGCGCTGCCAGATACCGCGCCGCGCCCACCAGCGTAATCCGTGCGCGTTCCTCATCCAGCTCCTCTGCCTGGCTAAACGCGGACTCCAGCATCTGAAACGAATGAAACTCGGCATCTTCTCGCAACAACACATGGCCCAACCGCTCGCACAAAGCACCGCGCGGATGACCCAGCGACAAATACCGATACGCAATCCGTCCCGCCTCATCCACCTGAGCCTGTGTATCCAGCAATTCCACAAAAGAATCCAGCAACTCATCCGCATCCTCCGGCAACTGCTGGGTCGCGCGCTGATCCTGCGGCAATCGGGCCGCCGGCTTATTAAACCACCGATCAAAATACAGCGCCATTGCACCGTGAAAAATCCCCCGCGCCAGATCCAGAGACGGCGCGCGCTTTGCACATTGATGCAGCGCATTAGCCGCCGAATGCGTATGCAGCACAGCGATCCAATCGGCAAACTCATTCTTAACGTGAAACCGCGCAATCCGCAAAGCCGCTGCATAAGTCAGCGTCTGCGTCAACTGCGTCAGCGTCGCCCCACCGGCAAATGCCGCCTTCAACCCATCCACAATCGCGTGCGGATCATCACCTGACAAAACCTCCGTCAAGGCATCCGCATCGTCCCACGTCTTCCCCTCGCCCTCGCGAACCAGATCCTCAAGCTCATCAAACGCATCGCGTAACAACGCCACCAGATCGACGGGACTGCGCCACCGATTCAACTCCTCACTCCGCTGCGAACCCGAAAGCACCCCCACCAGCGACGGCAAAATCTCATCGGCCTTATCCCATCCAATGCGCTCGAGCACCTCAAAACCCTTATTGATAAAATCCAGCACATGCCCGCCATCGCGATAAAAGTGATCCGTCGCTGCAGCCACCAGCATATCGCACATCTCCGAAGGCGTTGCCCCCATCTGAATCGCCGTCAACAACGCGCGTTCCGCACCATCGGCATTTCGCACCTCAATCAAATAGCGGAACCACGCCTTAATCCGCGCCAGCGTCAGATCCTCCGTCTCCAGCGGCGTAAAAACAATCCTCGGCGCTGCATTACTCGTTTCGCTCGCCACATGCAACAACCCCTGATACAGCGCCAGAACCTGATCCTCGGGCGCCAGCTTTGGCACCACATTGGCCATACACGTCAAAATCGTCAACCCCGGACCCCACCCCTGGCGCCGCCTCAGCGCACCATACCGCGCCCCAATCTCTGCAATCTCATCGCCATCGACCCGCTGACCCCGAAGCGCGATCACCGACTTGGCAATCACCAGATTGATATTCTGCTCCAAACTCTCGCTCAACCGCCGCTTCCAATGACCCACCGGATCGGGATGCGTCGCATGCACATTGACATAAATCTCACCATCCTGCACATCCACCGGATAACTCCGAACATCATCCGCAAACGGATCAAACGTACACCCACTAACCAGATCAAACCGCGCGTGATGCCAGTGGCAAATAATCAACCCATTGTGAATCGACCCCTCACTCAGCGGATACCCCATATGCGGGCACCGATTATCCACCGCCCGGATCTCGCCATCCGACTTTGCCAGCGCAATCGCGTGGCCCTCCACATTCACAGCCATAATCCCACCCTCGGGAATATCCTCCACACGCGCGCAGGGCACATAATCAAGTGTCGTCACAGCCATGGTATGCCTCCTTTTGATTGGAATGAACTAATCTCACCCCAAAAATATGCCACTCACAATCGCAAAACATCGTCCTCAGGGACAAAAACAACCTGTCCTTTTGGACAGGTCATTGATTTTTCCCCATCTCCCCTTCCCCTACACAGGCGTCACACCCTTCTTCAAAATAACATTGCCGTATTTTGCAGTCTCCCCAGTCATAACAACCGCAAACGCATCTCTCGCCTGTTCGTAAAACGCAAAACGTTCAACGCGCGCAATAGGGGGCGTATCTGGCCATACCCTGTCAATAACAGCCCGGTAAGACGCCTCCACCGCTGGATCGAGCGCATCGCCCGGCACCGCATCCATCATAAAAACCGGACTATCCACATACGTATCCAGCACAAACAGCGGCAAAATCGCTTCCAGCAATGCCGCAACCCCCAGACCATCTGCCCGCAGCGTATTGGCATTCACCGAATGCCCGGGAAAATGTGCATCTGCCAGAACAATCTCATCTCCGTGTCCCATGCGATAAATCGTAGCCAACAACTCGGGACTGAACAATGGGGATATACCAACGAGCATATTGATCTCCTGTTTCCAACTACCTGAAATGCGCATCCGCTGCATGAGCAGATCTAAGCCCCTTGCTCATCCGCATCAATTGCTTTTGCCTATCCGTAAGCCCATCAAACCACTCGGGCGGAAAACCATCGTGGGGATCCACCTGGAACATACACATCCGTTTGCGATAATGACCGAACAGCGCATGGCGATTCGTCGTCCCCGTATTCGCGCCGCCCGCATGCCATATTTGACCGTTAATAACAATAACACTACCCGCAGATCCCTCGGGTTGTGCAATATGCTTGACAGACACATCCTCTGGCGGAATAACCAATCCGCTCTTATGAGACCCCGGCACCACGCGCGTACCGCCATTTACCGACGAAAAATCATCCAGCATCCAAATCGTATTCATCATAACTGGCGAACTAAAATTCAGCATCTCCAGCGGAATATCACTGTGCAAACCCTGGTCTGGATCGCCCGGACGCACAATGCGGGCATTGAGACTACCCAGAATAAGCGACTTCTCCAGATAATGCTCCAGCAACGGCAGAATCCGTGGATGGTCAATAGTCTTGTGAAAAACGCGATCCATCACCGGCAAATTGGCGACATGCCGAGCAGTACCCCGATTTCTGGCCTCCGTGCCAAATTCCTTCTCACAGCGCATAAGAGCTTCACGCATCTCACCTGCTTCCTCAGTCGTCAAAACATCTTCAACAACCGTAAAGCCATACACATCGAGTTCAAACAAGTGTTGTTGATTATTCATATTGTCCTCCTACCAATTCGCATTCCCCTTATCCCAGGGATGTGCTTTGAGCACCTCTTCAACCATCTCAATACCCCATCCCGGACCTGAGGGAATCGTCAAATACCCATTCTCAATATGCGGCACATTCGTCACCATCTCTTCGCGCCAGGGCACATCGTCAACATCAATCTCCATAATACGCACATTCGGCAAAACCGCGCACAAACTCGCACTGATACACGTCGAAAGATGGCTATAATAATTGTGCGGCGCAACATTGAGTTGATACGCCTCGGCCAAATCCCCCACCTTCTTCGACTGGGCAAACCCATTCCACGGCACATCGATCATAAACACATCCGCAGACCGCGCCTGGAAATAAGGAATAAACTCGCGCATATAAAACAAATTCTCACCCGTACAAATTTTAGTACTCGTCGCATCCTTAATCTGCCGAATCGCATCTGGCTCGTACATATCGATCTCCAGCCACAGCAAATCAAATTGCTCCAGCACCTGGGCAATGCGCATACACGACTCGGGTTTGAAATTAAAATTCAGATCCAGATTAATATCGACATCCGGACCCACAGCATCTCGAAACGTACCAATAAGCGTCTCAATATGCCGGAGAATCTGCCGCGAAACCACGCCATCCGTCGTCCCTGGTTCGCCGCCAAAACCCCCAAAATACACACTGGCAGGATTCCCCGGTACCACGATATTCGTCTTCAACGCCGTGTATCCCCTCTCCACAACCTCCCGCCCCAGCGCGGCAATATCGTCCATCGTGCGAAGCGGTGGCGTATTGAGCAAATCGCTATTGCGAGCACGCGAAGTACCGCAATGCGACCAATAAACGCGAACCTGCTCGCGCGTTGGACCCCCAAAAAGCTCCACAACAGAAATACCGAGCGCACGCGCCTTAATATCAATAAGCGCGAGTTCAACACCCGCGATCGCCTTCGCCGCAATACCCCCCGGACTCTGTCGCGTCCCCCGCAACATATCCCAAAAGCGCATCTCATAAGCGCGCGGATCCTTACCGACGAGCAAAGGCGTCAAATCGCGCACCGTACCCGTAACCCCATACGGACTGCGGCCATCGCTGCACTCCCCCCAGCCACTAATCCCCTCATCGGTATCCACCCGAACAAATATCCACGGGCGCCAACCCGCATCCACAATAAACGTCTCAATATTGGTAATCTTCATATAATTGGTTCCTCATTATAATGGCGGTTGTGTAACGCGATTAAACCCCATCGTATCTTCCCCGTGAATAATCGGAAGTCCGTGATCGTCGGAATCGTACCTGAGAACATGCACAATCGGAGGAATCGCGCGCACAGCCAGACCAATGCGCCGCAAATCCGAGAAATTGGCTTTCGAATGATGCAACGTGCGCTCATTAAACAGAATAAACTCACCCGGTTGCATCTCCAGATCGACCAGTTGCTCCGGATCGTAATACCCCGCATCGGCCATCTCCTGAAACTGCACATCGGGCGTGGCTTTGACATGGGGAATAATTTTGCGATGAGACCCGGGAATAAGCTGCAAATTCCCATTCTCCTTAGTCGAAGCATCCACCGCAATCCACGCCGAAACAATAATCGGCGGCTCGAGCGGCCAATAATTGAAATCCTGATGCCAGGGAATCGCCTTCGTACCCTTGTACTTGATAAAAAAATTCGTGCGCCACAACAACAAATCCGCCCCGTACAGAACCACCATGCGACTGAGAATCTCGGGATGCGTTGACAAATCGTAAACCACCCGACTATCCAGATGCCGGTTGTGAATGCGATTCTTACCATTCGGCGGATCGGTCTCCAGCACCTCTTCAATCGCCGGTCGAAGATCCGCCATCTCCGCCTCAGAACACAGCGGATACGGACCGAGAAAGCCCCGCGTGCGAAAATGCAGCATCTCCTCCTCCGTCAGTACTGCCGGTGCTTCAGCTATTGCCATCTCATATCTCCTTATACAATATCTCCAACCTCAATCCGATACATCTGCCGTCCATTGCCCAGATGTGGCGAATCAATCACCACAAACTGCCCATCGGGACTAAAGCGCGGATGCAAATCACAGCGCCACTCGCCCGTATAAGGCTCCGGCGACGGAAAAACACCCAGATCGACGCGCTTGCCAGTCGCAACGTGATAAAGATACGGAACTTGACTGCGATGCCCCTGTGACGGATACGTGTCGTTGAGAATCCACTCATTGCCCGGCAAATACGTACAGTGCCCATTAACCGTCATAACCCCATCGCCAATCACCTCTGGCTCCGCATCGGAAAGATCCCGATAGAGATAAAACTTATTCCCGTGCGACGGGTGATACGCCCACCCGAGAATCGTCTCTGGATCGCGCCAGATAAAATGCGACATCTTACCGTAATCATCAACCACATGCAAATTTGACCCATCGGCACTTGCCGTCATCATCCGCGTATCAAAGCCTCCCTCACCAAATCGCCAGCGATGCAAAAAAATGAACCGCGACCCATCCGTATTAAACAGCAAATGATTAAAATAATGCCGTGCCCCGGAAATATCACCATGCGGATACGGAATCGCAGCAACCTCGGCAATTGTAACAACAAGCCTTGATTCACCCGTCTGCAGATCCACAGAATAAACACCCACATCATCGGGCGCGCGCACATCGCGATTGGGATCGGGAATCCCCGCATACCCATACCCGGGCCGCATGTGATTAATCCGGCGAAAATCCGCACCAATAGCGGTCTTCCCATCGGGCGAAACCGTATAAATCGCCTGCGGAAGCGTCCTAATTGCCCCCGTTTTCACATTGTAAACCCGCGAAACAAACGCATCCCCCTCGCGATCATTAAAAATAACATCCGTATCCGAATTGGGAATCCACTGCAACATACACCCCTGTTGCCAGCACCAGGCCCGCGTGCGCCCGAACTCAGACCACGTATCCCGACCCGCCATATCAATAATACCCAGCGCAACTGTATCATCCGCCTCAGGTGACCGGTGTTCAAAATCCACCGCCATACCGAGCGCGTATCGGCCTGACGGGTCTATTTGCCACTTGTCGTAATAACCGAACCAGTGGTACTCAGGTCCCTGAGTAATCGCGCGAATGGGGGGATAATCGGACATGTAATAATCCTTTATAATAATGGGCCGTTCCAGTCCCTAAATTATGTCCCCAGTTCTATTCCCGCAACCCTAAGAAACAGTGCTGAACTTAGCCTATGGTGAAATAGTCGATAGACCATTGACTTTTTGCTGTGATAGCATATCTTGTTTATATGACTCCGCCCCCTCTCTCCAAAGAGAAACAGGAGATCTATGATGGCCGAAACATCCGAATCTCAAGCGACCACATCTGACGATAATACCCATTGGGGCATTGCGTATCTACGCGAAGACCTGCAAGACATGCGCCTGCAGATGCGCGAAGACAGCAAAGAGTTGCGCCTGCAGATGGTCGAAACAAATAAGCGCATTGACGAGACAAATAAACGCATTGACGAGACCAACCAGTCCCTGGGACAGCGCATTGACGAGACAAATAAACGCATTGATGACACGAATAAAATCCTTGAATCCCGTTTCATCTGGATCATTACCACCATGGTCGCAATAACGGGCATTCTCATCGCCGTGATCAAACTGTAAGACCTGCCCTTGTCCTCAAATAGTAATAACAGTCGTTTTCAGACCCGTGACGTAATCACCCTCTCCGGTGGGCATGCAGTACACGACACATACAGCGGATTCTTACCCCCCTTACTTCCCATTTTCATTCAAACCCTCTCCCTATCCAAAACCGAAGCCAGCTTGTTAATGGTCGTCAGACAGGCCCCCTCGGTATTTCAACCCATCATCGGACATCAGGCAGACCGCCTGAACTTGCGATCTCTCGTAATCCTGGGACCTGCAATAACGGGCATCGCCATGAGCCTGCTCGGCATAGCGCAAGGTTACCTCGCCCTCGTCGTCCTATTATTAATCACGGGATTTAGCTCCGCGGCTTTTCACGCCGTTGGACCCGCAATGGCCGGAACGCTCTCAGGCTCCAACCTGGGCCGCGGAATGGGCATCTGGATGTTGTGCGGTGAACTCGGTCGCACCCTGGGACCTATATTAATCGTAAGCGTCATCGGCCTGTGGGGAATCGCCGGAACAACCTATCTAATACCCGCAGGCGTCGTGGCCTCACTGATACTCTTATTGCGAATGAGAAGCGTCGCCAGCCGCGTCATATCAGCCTATAAAGCACTGACCTGGCAGGCCGCCTTAAAACGCATGGCACCGGTCCTGATACCGCTATCGGGCATTGTCTTTGTCCGCGCATTTATGATGGCCTCTCTAACCGCATTCCTCCCCACCTTCTTGACCGAAGAAGGCACCAGCTTATGGCTATCGGGCGCATCTCTCTCCGTACTGGAAGGCGCGGGCATTGGCGGCGCACTAATCGGCGGATGGGTAAGCGACCGATGGGGACGCAAACAAGTCCTCGGATTCTCCATGATCGCAACTCCTCTCCTCCTATTTGTCTTTCTCGGAACCCAGGGCTGGGCCTTATTTCCCATCTTAATCATCCTGGGCTTTGTCGCCCTCTCCACCGGTCCCGTGGTCATGGCAATGGTACAGGAAAGCTGCCCAGAAAACCGAGCTTTTGCCAACGGGCTTTACATGGGCGCGGGATTCGTGCTTCGCGGCGTGGCAATGTTGCTCCTCGGCATCATGGCAGATGCCTATGGCCTGCGCCGGGCTTTTGAAATCAGCGCGATCTTGATGTTGCTCGGAGTAGTGCTGGTATTTCGGATACCGGGTAGAAGCCCATAATTTACGCGGCAAATTCCCTCTCCCATCTTACCCCTCCCATCCCTTACAAGTGTTCATTTTCGGACACTACTGTATCAAAATCGGACACTTTCCAATTAGTCAATTTCAAGCAATTTTCATAACTTATTGTTATTTCAAAACTTGGATTCTTGGCACGATTATTGCAGTAAAATCGGCACAAAACGCACGCAACGACATCCAGGGAGAACAAAATGTTCCGCAATTACCTGACCGTAGCATACCGAAACCTCGTGCGTTACAAAGTGTATTCTGCGATCAACATTACCGGCCTGGCAATCGGCATTGCCTTCTGCATTTTGACCTTCTTGTACATACATCACGAATGGACCTATGATGCGTTTCACAAGAATGCCGATCGCATTTATCGGATATATGCTGAATTCCGTGGTCCCGATAAGAAATTTTATCGCACACCCACATTGCCGACCGCTTTGCGCAATGAATTGGTACAAACGGCAACAGGCGTGGACCGGGCTGTACGCTTAGTTGCTGGCCGAGGAGACGACCCCTCAGATCGCGAGATACAGGTCACTTATGGTGATCAGATCTTCAAGTTGCCTTTTTTGATCGTAGATCCCGAGTTCTTAGACATATTTTCGTTTCCCCTTCGCTCTGGCGATTCGGAAATTGCCCTCAAACATCCCCACTCTGTTGTATTGAGCACTAAAACAGCAAAGAAAATTTTCGGAGATGAAAATCCAATCGGAAAACAACTGATACTGCGATCTCTATGGAACCATGAACGCGCTGATTTCACAGTAACCGGCGTCGCCGAACCCATACCCGACAACTCATCGATTCAGTTTGAAATGTTGCTACCATATCAGCATCTATGGTTTTTTCTGCACCAGGAAGCAGATGATTGGAAGGGCCGGGGGTGTGACACTTACGTTCAACTCAGTGAAAATACAAAATTCGCAGATATAGATCCCGCGATGCGTTCGATTGTAAAAGCGCATATGCTCCGCCCAGAGATCTCAGAAGACAACTTTCATTTGCGACTTCAGCCGCTGACAAATCTGCACCATCGAATAGATATTATGGAAACCATCAATCACGGCGTGAAGGCACCACGAGATCCAATGAACGGGTATGGGCTAATCTGTCTTTCATTGCTGGTTCTGGTGATGGCCTCTATCAATTTTATCAACCTTGCGGTAGGTCGGCTGGTCACCCGAACAAAAGAAGTGGGCATTCGCAAAGTTGTAGGTGCTGTGCGCCCTCAACTGATTCGACAATTCTTAAGCGAGTCGATTTTATTGAGCCTTGTAGCTGTAGTTTTGGGTCTGTCACTCGCCGAACTGGTACTGCCGTTTTTTAACGAATTTATGCATCAGAACCTATCCTTCAACAATATTTTTACCTGGCCTGCTTTTGTCTTTTTGATCGCTCTGATCGGAGTTGTCGGCCTCCTGATTGGCAGCTATCCCGCATTTATGATCTCCGGGTTTAATCCGGTTCGCATACTCACCGGGCGGTTTAAGCTGAGCCATCGCAATCTGTTTGGTCGCGGACTCGTCTTTGGACAGTTTGCCGTGTCGAGTGCTTTGATTACCTGCACGCTGATCATGGTCTATCAACTTCAATTTGTAAAAGAAAAAGACCTGGGTTTTAACAAGGAATTTGTCATTGACATTAACACGGATAGTCTTCCTTTTGGCAAGGAGCACGCTTTGCTCAAGAACCGTTATTTGCAACATCACAAGGTAATTGGATGCACGACAGCGAGATACCTGCTGTTCGACAAAAGATCGCAACGCGGGATGGGGTACGAAGGGAAAGATGAACAAGGACAGTCTATACGGGCAAGACGCTTCTATGTAGATTACGATTTTGTAAAAACGTTTGAGATGAAGGTATTATCGGGACGAGATTTTGACTCTAATACGAATGATCAAGCACGGGGCAGTGCGCTCGTGAACGAAGAACTGGTCAAACAGATGGGATGGGACGATCCCCTTGGACAGACCATCACATTTGAGGGCAAAGCAGCACGTTTATTGAGAAAGCCAAAAGGGGTTACCCGGGTCATTGGCGTGGTACAGAATTTTTATTTACTGCCACTCCAGCAAAACGTTCAACCCGCGATGCTTTTACTAAATCCAGGAATAGGAGATGACGCAAGAAACTTCTTTGTGCGGATCAAACCAGACGATGTTGCCGGGACCCTGAAATATCTGGAAACCGGATGGAAAGAGATCGCGCCCGCTGGTGAACCGTTTCTCTTCACGTTTTTGGACGAGGATATTGAGAATTATTACCGGGACTTTTTGAGCTGGAGCAAAATCGTGAGCTATGCAACGATTCTGGCTGTCTTCATCGCATGTCTGGGGGCATTTGGATTAACGGCACTGGCCGTGGCAAGGCGAACTAAAGAAATAGGCATTCGAAAAATTATGGGCGCCTCGGTTTTAAATATTGTATCCCTGCTATCGCGTGAGTTTGTAATACTGGTTATAGTCGCAATTCTATGTGCCTGGCCCCTGACTTATCTGGTAATGATCTGGTGGTTACAGAGTTTTGCCTACCGCATCGGATTGACAGCCGGGGTCTTTGTACTCGGCGCCTTGCTAACGCTATTGGTCGTAATCGGAACAGTGAGCCTGCAAGCCGTAAAAGCGGCAAAAATGAACCCCGTGGAAGCGTTGCGGTATGAATAAACTACTCAGAAAGGATGGTATTCTCATGAACCGGACAATCATCTATTTCGCGTCTCTTCTCTTAATAATTCTCTCGTCTGGCAAGCCCCTTGAGGCGGAGGGTGATAATACTATAACGATTAATCTTGAGCGATCCACGCCTGATCCTGACGATGTCACCTTTCTCTGGCCGTCAATGGATCTCTCCGATCATAAGATGGTTAGTCTTGAGCCAGCAGAGGAACTGAGAGGCATACCTGAAGATTTTCCTGTACAATTTTTCGGTGGGTATAGACTTTCCTCATCCGGCACTCCTCATGGCGGGATCATACCAGATGACACAGTATCGTTTTTGGCCGGACAATCGGAGACAGGCGAATATGTCTTCTTATTCGATACCGACAATGACGAGAATTTCTCAGACGAGAAGATATTCCAGGGGCTCGCGTTTAGTTTTGGCGAAGACACAGGAGGCTACAAGGGCGTGGCCGAAGTAGCATTCGAGTATGTACAGGATGGTAGTGTACGCTCTCGAAACGTAGATATTGAGGTTTACCGATTCACGAACTACACAAAAAGAACCGGCGAGCACCCTATTCCTAAATTCCGTGGACAAGTAAGAGAACTTCTAACAGGAAAGGTACAATTTGGTGGGATACAAATGCGTCTGGGACTTCACGCAGAGGGGGAGTACGCAACCTATGATCCTAAGACATCCAGGTTAATACTTGACACAAATGGTGACGGTATTCTCGACAACGGATACAGGTCAATCGAAGTCTATAGAGCCAGTAAGCCTTTCTCTATCAATGGAACACCGTACCGCGTCGAACGAATATCTCCTGATGGTAGCACGCTTACACTGGCTGTCCACGACGTTGCAGTTGAAGAGAGACGAGACCTCGAATTGGGCAAACCCGCACCGTCTTTCACCGCCGCAGATTTGTCTGGAAGTGAGATCAATCTGGAGTCCTTTCGAAATCAGCTTGTACTCCTGGACTTCTGGTCAACATACTGCGGGCCGTGCATAAGCCATATACCTGCACTCAGAAGTCTGTGGCGGGACTATGCCGACAAAGGTTTTGCCATCATCAGTGTAAGTGCTGACAAATCCAAGGACAAAGTGTTGCAGTTCACACAGGACAACCAAATGGGTTGGCATCACGTCGTGGACACCCAGCCCGAGAGAAGGATATCGAGAGCCTACAATGTCGATATGATTCCAGCATACTTCCTGATAGATCAGAACGGTTTGCTTGTCGCAAAGTATGCCTTTGCGAGTCAGCTAAGAGATCTTGTGACTTCGCACTTGACGGACTGAACAATCATTCTCCCTCTAATCTCTCCGCTCCTTTAAGACAAGCTGTGTTATGACCACCAGAGACAGCCAAGGAGAACAAAATGTTCCGCAATTACCTGACCGTAGCGTACCGCAACCTCGTCCGTTACAAAGTGTATTCGGCGATTAACATTACTGGCCTGGCAATCGGCATTGCGTTTTGCATCTTGACCTTCTTGTATGTGCGACACGAATGGTCCTTTGACGCATTCCACGAAAAAGCAGATCGAATTTATCGCGTTTACACCAAAGGAGAAAGCGATGCCTCGGCTTATATGCCTGGTCCTCTTGCTCCTGCATTGGCAGAAGCATTCCCCACACAAATGCAACACGTCGTCAGAATCGATAACACCTCTCGCACACTCCAATACGACGACCATGCATCTCGAGAACGCGTTATTTATGTCGATCCGGGTTTCTGGGATGTATTCTCATTTCCTCTAATAAAAGGCGACCCCGCAACAGCACTGGACCGCAAAGATACCATTATCATATCAGAAACAGCCGCTCAAAAATTCTTCGGCAACATCGACCCAATGGGGAAATCGATCTCTTTCACAAGAAACTCAAAAATACATCAGGCTCTGATTACGGGCATCGTGAAAGACCTCCCCGAAACATCCAGCATTCAATTCGACTGCATCCAGTCCTATGAGAATGTCGAAGACGCGCTCAACACATGGAACTACACAGGTAGCACCAGTACCTACGTCTTACTCCACAATCAGGTTCGCGCCGAAGACATAGAAAAATTATTTCCGCGTTTTCTAAACTGGTCGTGGCCCATCACGGGGGAAAACCAGGAGTTGAAATTGCAGCCCCTTGCCGATGTGCATTTCAGCCCAAATATCCGCGCACCTGAACCCGCCACTGACCCGGCATACAGCTACATCCTGTTGTGCATTACAGCCCTGGTACTCTTTGTCGCCTGCGTGAACTTTATGACCCTCGCCCTGGGACGGTCGGCTTCTCGGGCGCGGGAAATCGGCATCCGCAAAGTCGTTGGCGCACACAAGCCCCAGATCATCGTGCAATTCCTCACAGAATCCGTACTCATAAGCCTCATAGCATTTGTAATCGGACTCGCACTATCAGAACTTTTAATGCCATTGTTCAACAACCTCATGGCGCAAAAACTATCCATAGTTGCACATCTGGATGGTCTGGCATTTGCCTCGCTAATGGGTCTAACTCTAATTGTCGGCCTGCTCGCAGGTACCTATCCAGCCTTTGTCCTGTCCGGCTTTATGCCAATCCACGTACTCAAAGGCAGATTGAAAATTGTCAGCGCGGGACTTTTCAGCCAGTTTCTCGTGGTCTTCCAGATCGCGATGTCTGCGGTCCTGGTCATCAGTGCCCTCATTATGACCTCTCAACTCGACTATTTGCGGACCAAACCCCTGGGATTTGACAGCGAACACCTGATTGCCGTCAGTCGCCTCAGCAAACTGCGAGGCCTGGGACCAAAAGGCATTGAAACCTATCGGGACGCCCTCTTACCCCATCATGCAATTCTCGGCGTGACCCAAATATATCACATGATGCGCAATGGATACCAGTCGCGCGGGGCTGTGGTACATGAAGGAACAACCTTAAAAGGCGTGGAGGTCTTCTTCGTCGATTACGACTTTGTACCAACCCTCGACATCAAATTGATCGAAGGACGAAATTATTCACGAGAACTTGCAACAGACCCTGCTAAGTCTGTGATCATCAATGAAACGCTGGCCCGACAATTGGGGCCGGGACCACCGCTCGGAAAAACACTGAAATTTTTTGATGATATGACAGTAATCGGCGTAGTAAACGATTTTCATTTTCGCTCTCTCCACCACAAAATTGGTCCCGCACTCCTGAAATGCAACCCGGAACATCAATTTAACCGATTGCTGGTTCGAGTGCGTGCCGAAGATATCCCCGGCACACTGACATTCATGAAAGCGCAATGGGAAGCCGTAACACAATCCCCTGGATTCCGCTATTCATTTCTCGACGAAGGCATCGATCGCCAATACCGAACCGAAGAGCGCTGGCATCGCATGATCGGATACGGAACCCTGTTTGCCATTTTTATCGCGTGCCTGGGCGCATTTGGATTGACAGCACTCGCCGTGACCCGGCGCACCAAAGAAATCGGCATTCGCAAAATATTGGGCGCCAGCGTCACAAATGTGGTGCGTTTGCTATCGCGCGAATTCGTACTGCTGGTAGGCATAGCAAATGTATTCGCCTGGCCAGTCGCCTATTGGGCAATGAGCAAATGGCTATCGGACTTCGCGTATCGGATTGAGTTGGGCATTGGGGCATTCGCGCTGGGCGGTGTATTGACCCTCCTTGTCGTAATCGGAACAGTGAGCCTGCAAGCCGTGAAAGCGGCAAAAATGAACCCCGTGGAGGCATTGCGATATGAATAAACGATCAGAAATAGAAAACGATGTGCAATTGATCCACATGATCAAAGCCGGCGACAAAAGCGCGTTTGGCAAACTCTACCATCTACACCAGAATCGCGTGCGCGCCATTGTCGGGCGATATGTGCAGGACCGCGAGGAAGCCGATGACTTGATCCAGGTGGTATTCATGAAAGTCTTTCAGAGCCTGCGCCATTTTCGCGGCGAATCGGCATTCACAACCTATCTGACGCGCATTGCCATCAACGTCGGGCGGTCACACCTACGATCCCGGCTATCCCGAAAAAACGGCCTGGAAACAGCAGCGCAACACATGCCCGAACCAATCACTCTGACAACGCCAGAAGATAGCATTATACAAAAAGAACGCCATCAACGCTTAACACAGGGCTTGCGCACATTGCCCAAAGCACAACAACGCGCAATGTGGCTTCGCTACATAAAAGAACTGTCCTACCGCGAAATCGTATGGGAAATGCAAGCACCCCTCGGCACCGTAAAAATCTGGCTCCACCGCGGGCGCCATCAGCTAAAACGCGCACTGGAAAAGCAAGAGGTCGGAGGTTGGGCAGGCTGACCACGATCTACCAGGAGGCTTCTCATGATCAAAAATTATCTGACAGTCGCAATCCGCAATTTGATGCGGCACAAATTGTACACATCCATCAATGTGCTGGGACTTGCCATCGGGCTGGCGTGTGGCATCTTAATCCTGTTGTACATCCAGCAGGAATTTGCAGTAGATCGCACTCACACCCTGGGTGACCGCATTTATAAAGTGATCCGGGAAGAACGCGGCAGTACACAAACAACATACGCAGAAGGTACATCAGGCGCACTTGGTCCCGTGTTAAAAGAAACATTTCCCGAAGTAGAAACAACCGTGCGTATCTGGCGGTGGGGCGTATCTGCAAAATATGAAGAACGCAAGAATCTATATACCCTTGCGCTGATAGATGACAACTTTTTGGATGTGTTCGATTTTCCTCTCATAAAAGGCGACTTAGAAACCGCGTTTCGCACGCCCTACTCTGCGGTCATTACCGATGATATGGCACAACACTTATTTGGCGATGCTGATCCAATGGGCAAAACAGTTTCGGTGGACAATCGCAATTTTCCAGGCGAGTACACAGTTACCGGCATCGTAAAAGCGCCACACCTTTTATCAGACCTTCAATTTCATTTACTCTCAACCACAATACCCTCCGTAGGAAAAACACAAGAGCCGTGGATGATGTGGCTACCCAGGCAATCCTGGCGTCCGGTAAAAACTTATGTACTATTAAAAGCAGGACAAAACGCAGAAACCCTCCAGACGAAAATGCAGTCGTTGATCGTGCAGTATATGGGGGATGACGTTGCGGCAAACAATACCTACCATTTACAGCCCATGCACCGCGTGTACCTGTATGGCGAATCTGATTTTAACCCGGCTGCCAGCAGCCCCATGCAACAAATTTACATGCTGGCAGCTATTGGACTGATCCTCGTGGTCATTGCCTGCGTGAATTTTACAAATCTTGCAACTGCGCGCGCTGTCACCCGCAAGCGCGAAGTCGGCGTGCGAAAAGTCGTTGGCGCGCATCGTCCACAATTGATGGTCCAATTTTTAACTGAATCCCTGCTTTTAACCTGTTCTGCCCTGCTGATTGCCCTGGCACTGGTCGAGCTATGCCTGCCCTTATTCAACCAATTTGTGCGCGGCAACTTACACCTCAACGCAGCTACAGTGATAACATGCACACCAGCGGTACTGGCATTCACATTGTTGGTCGGATTACTGGCGGGATGGTATCCGGCGTTTTTCCTCTCTTCTTTTAGCCCGGTCACAGTGTTAAAAAGCAGGGCATCTTCCTCATCGGGATCCACAGGATTGCGGAAAGGACTCGTAGTTTTCCAATTTGGCATGTCCATTTTGCTGGTGATTTGCACCCTGGTGGTTTATCAGCAACTGCGATTTATAGAAACCAAAAATATGGGTTTTGCACGCGATCACATTGTGAGTTTGCCGATCTTTGCTCACGACCGTGAACATGAATTCAACCCACAAAAACGCCTTTCGGCACGCCATCAGATGGTCAAACAGGTCTTTCTCGAACACCCCAATATCCTCAGTGCATCAGCTCTGCGATATGACATTTCTGGATACGGCGGACGACCGCGACGGATCTGGCCCGATGGAGACCGAACAAAAGAACGGACAATTCGCATAAACGAAGTTGACGACTCGTTTTTTGAGACATTTGAAATCCCCGTACTTCGCGGTCGCGCCTTTTCAGCCGCTGTTGCCAGCGATACATCACAGGCAATTATTTTAAACGAAACAGCCGTGCGTCTGCTCGGCTGGGAGGACGACCCGATTGGCAAGCAAATTTTGTTACCAGCATATGAAAACCGATCCCTGATAGTAATTGGGGTCGTAAAAGACTACCACAGCTTGACACTACGAGAAGAAATCGCACCCATGGGATTTATAGGCAAATGGAGACTGTTTGTTTCGCTGGCCCTGCGCATCCGACCAGAAAACACCGCGCAAACTCTGTCCTTTCTCGAAATGCAGTGGAAACACTTTTTGCCAGAGGTACCCTTTGCATGTCACTTTTTAGATGAAATCATACAGTGGTACTATTTCAACGAACAACTCACCGGCAAAATGCTCGGCGTGTTCTCATTACTGGCAATTTTTGTAGCCTGTTTGGGGCTATTCGGACTGGCGGCATTTATGGTTCAGTCTCGCACCAAAGAAATTGGCGTGCGGAAGGTCTTGGGCGCATCCACACCGCATCTGGTCATGCTACTCTCGCGCGAATTTGTGTTGCTCATCCTGCTCGCCAATCTCATCGCCTGGCCAATCGCCTATTACCTGATGCGCGACTGGCTCTCTGGATTTGCCTATCAGACAGACCTGGATGTCTTGCCATTTATTGCAAGCGCGATACTGGCACTGATCATCGCCTTTGGCACCGTGAGCATGCAAGCCATTCGCGCCGCGCGTTCCAATCCAATTGATGCGTTGAGATATGAATAAAAACAGTATTGAAAGAATGCTCACGGCCTCAATCTCGAGGCTTAATGCAGGTCGTCTTTAAAAGCTGATCGCTGATCGCTTTTTACAAAAGGAGTCTCACAATGATCAAAACCGTCAACCTCCAGAAAGTCTATACCACAGAAGAAGTGGAAACAACCGCCCTGAACAGTGTCAATATAGACATTGACGAAGGCGAATTCGTCGCCGTAATGGGACCATCGGGATGCGGCAAATCCACACTCTTGAACGTCCTCGGTCTGCTGGACAATCCGAGCGGTGGGGAATACTTTCTGAACGAAGAAGAAGTATCCAAACACACCGAGCGACAAAGAGCCAACACCCGCAAGTCAAACATCGGCTTTGTATTTCAAAGCTTCAACCTCATCGACGAACTGACCGTCGCCGAAAACGTGGAACTGCCCCTGCTATATCTGGGCTTACCAGTTAGTGAGCGCAAACAGCGCCTGGATGAATCGCTGGAATACATGGGCATCAAACACCGCGAAAAGCATTTCCCGCAGCAATTATCGGGCGGTCAGCAGCAGCGCGTGGCCGTGGCAAGAGCCGTCATAGCAAACCCCAACATCATCCTCGCAGACGAGCCAACGGGTAATCTCGACTCGGCAAACGGCAACGAAGTCATGGATCTGTTGACCGAACTGAACAAAAGCGGCACGACAATCGTAATGGTGACCCATAACTTTCACGACGCGGGCTACGCGCATCGCATCATCCACCTGTTCGACGGTCATGTCTCGACAGAAAATATTAAAGAAAATCGCGACAGCCAATCGAGCAACTATTTTGAACAAAACAGCCAGGCGCCTGCTCGGCTGGAAGAACGACCCGATTGGCAAACAGATCAAGTCGCCAGCATTTAAAAACCAAATCCTGACTGTGATTGGTGTTATAACAATAGTTCGGACACTTTTTGTCGCAATCCCGTGGATGCGTTGCGAGATGAGTAATCGTCGCGCTTACTGCGAAATAACTGGGCGGAATAGAGGATAAGATCATGATCAAAAATTACTTTGTTATTGCGATCCGCAATCTGCGCAATCAAAAAATGTATTCGTTGATCAATATTCTCGGATTGGCTGTAGGCATTGCCTGTTTCCTGATTATTTCTTTGTACGTGCAGCACGAACTAAGCTACGATCGATTTCACGAAAAAGGGAATCGGATCTTCCAGATCAACTGGGAATTCAAAAATGATACTGGAGAACAGAGCAGATCTGCTGTAACACCATCGGGATGCGCGCCTGTGTTTATGCGAGAATTTCCCGAGGTCATCCACGCCGTCCGCGTGCATTCCTATTCCAAATTGTTGAAATACGGTGAGAAAAGGCTCCGTTCCTCTGGATTTTATTATGTAGATCCCTCTTTCTTAAAAGTCTTCTCATTTCCCATGACCCATGGTGATCCCACAACGGCACTGCGCGATCCTTTTTCAATCGTGCTGACCGAACGCGCTGCACGACGGGCGTTTGGCAATGAAAATCCTCTGGGAAAGGTCCTGCTGTATGACAACAAGTTTCAGTTTAAGATAACCGGCGTTATGGAGAACCCACCGTCAAACTCACACCTTCAGTTCAATTATCTTGCTACTTTCGCATCTTTGAAAGAGGTTCTCGGAAGAGCTGATGCCCTGGACGAATTCGTGAACTGGAATTATTACACCTACCTTCTCCTGCCAAAAGGCTACGCGCCCGAAAACCTGGAAAAAAAATTCGCTGTTTCCAGAGAAAAACACAGCGACGAGCAATGGAGAAACAAAGACCTTCGGCTCCAGCCCATTGCAGATATCCATTTTGATACAGAGACAAATTACAGCTTCGGTCCCAAGACGGATATCCGGCACATCTATACCTTCCTGACTATCGCCATGTCCGTCCTGCTCATTGCCTGCATCAATTTTGTGAATCTGGCTACTGCGCGTTCATCAAAGCGCGCCCGAGAAGTGGGATTGCGAAAAGTGTTCGGAGCACATCGCTGGCATCTCATCAGACAATTCCTGGGCGAGGCGATTCTCCTGAGTTTCATGGCACTGGTTATGGCTCTTGCCCTATCGGAACTTTTACTGCCCCACTTCAACGCGCTCTCGGGTCAGAATGTGATGTTCAGATACCTGGACAATGTGGATTTATTCCTCAAATTGCTGTGTACCGGGTTGGTCGTGGGCATTATTGCAGGCAGCTATCCCGCGTTCTATCTCTCTTCTTTTCAGCCCACCTCTGTACTAAAGGGCATTGCCCACCTTCACACCAGGGGCACTTCTTTCAGGCAAATCCTGATCGTGTTGCAATTTGCTATCACCATTGTGTTAATCATAGGTACGGTTACTGTGTTTCGGCAGTTCCAATTTATGAGATCACAAAATTTGGGATTCGAAAAAGAACGCGTCGTTTTCTTCGGACGGAATCGAGATATCAACGCGCATTACACCGTTTTCAAACAAAAATTGCTACAAAATCCCAACATCCTTTCGGTAGCATCCACCACGGCTCTTCCGGGCAGAGTCGCAACGAGCAGGGGATATTTCTGGGAAAAGAATAAGGCGGTGAGTTTCTATTCTTTGATGGGTGATCCAGATCTGGTCAAGACACTGGACCTGGAACTGGTGGCTGGAAGGAATATGTCCTGGGACATCGAAACGGACAACACACAGGCATATCTGCTAAATGAAGCTGCTGTCAAAGAACTCGGATGGACAGATGCTGTAGGCAAGCCGTTCCGCGTTTGGGATGAAAAAGAGATGGGCCAGGTTGTTGGAGTGGTCCGCGATTTCAATTTCAAGTCTTTGCATCATAAAATCGAACCTCTTGTCATTCATCAGAAACCTGCCTGGTACGGTATAATTGCTGTCAAGATCACTGGCAGAGATATTCCCGGAACTCTGACTTATGCTAGAGAGGCGTGGGAACAAATCACTTCTACGTACTCTTTTTCAGCCAATTTTCTCGATTCGGATTTCGAGCGGCTATACCGCGCGGAAGAACGGCTGGGTCGTATTCTCACCTCATTCAGTTTACTGGCTATCTTCGTAGCCTGTATCGGATTGTTCGGCCTGGTTTCTTTTGCGGCTGAACAGCGCAACAAAGAAATTGGCATTCGCAAAGTCATGGGAGCTTCGGTCCCCGACATCCTGAAATTGGTTTCCAGAGAGTTCGTAAAACTTGTGATAATTTCCAACCTGATTGCCTGGCCAATCGCCTATTACGCGATGGAAAACTGGCTGAAGGATTTCGCCTATCGCATTGATCTGGATGTATGGCCTTTTGTCCTGGGTGGTCTTCTGGCGTTACTCATCGCATTGACCACTGTGAGTTATCAAGCCTGGGAAGCCGCACATCGCAATCCCGTAGATGCGTTGCGAGATGAGTGAAAATGGAGGTTGGGGCCGAGGGCTGAGGATTGGGACCGCTGACTGCTGGCTGCAAAATAACTGGACGAAACAGAGGATAAAATCATGATTAAAAATTATCTAACCGTTGCGATCCGCAATTTGATGCGGCACAAATTGTACACCTCCATCAATGTACTGGGACTCGCCATCGGCCTGGCGTGTGGCATTCTGATCCTGTTGTATATCCAGCAGGAGTTTGCAGTAAATCGCACTCACACCCTGGGTGATAGAATTTACAAAGTAATTCGGGAAGAACGCAGCACAACGCAAACAACTTATAGTAGCGGAACTTCGGGCGCACTCGGTCCTGTGCTGAAAGAAACATTTCCCGAAGTAGAAACAACGGTGCGTACGTTCCCGCTGACCATATCTGCACAATACGGCGAACGCGAGGGCGTGTTTCTGCTGAGGCTGGTGGATGACAACTTTTTGGACGTATTTGATTTTCCCCTCATAAAAGGCGATCCAAAGACCGCGTTTCGCCTGCCCTACTCTGTGGTCATTACCGACGACATGGCGCAACTCTTGTTTGGCGATACAGACCCCATGGGGCAAACAGTTTCAATCGACAATCGCAATTTTCCGGGCGAGTACACAGTAACGGGTATTGTGAAGGCACCACACCTCTCATCAGACCTTTATTTTCAAATACTCTCAACCACAACACCCCCCGTAGAAGAAACGCAAGAAGTATGGACGATGTGGCTACCCAAGCAATCGTGGCGTCCGGTAAAAACCTATGTGCTATTAAAAGCAGGGCAAAACGCAGAAACTCTCCAGGCGAAAATGCAGTCGCTGATCGTGCAGTATATGGGGGATAAAGTCGCGGCTGAAAATAAGTCTCGTTGGCCTCATTATCCTCTTCAGCCGTTAATCAAGCAGTATATGGGAGATGAAGTTGCAGAAAAAAACGCCTATCATCTACAGCCCCTGCATCGCGTGTACCTGTATGGCGAATCCGATTTTAACCCGACTGCCAATAGCCCTATTGAAAAAATTTACATGCTGGCGGCTATTGGACTGATCCTGGTCGTAATTGCATGCGTGAATTTTACAAACCTGGCAACTGCACGCGCTGTCACCCGCAAGCGCGAGGTAGGCGTGCGCAAAGTCGTTGGGGCGCATCGCCCACAACTAATGGTTCAGTTCTTGAGCGAATCCCTGCTTTTAACCTCCACCGCCTTGCTGATTGCACTGGCACTGGTCGAGTTATGCCTGCCCTTATTCAACCAATTTGTGCGCGGCGATTTACACCTCAATGCAGCTACAGTGATGGCAGGTGCACCGGCAGTACTGGCATTCACATTGTTGGTCGGATTACTGGCGGGATGGTATCCGGCATTTTTCCTTTCTTCTTTTCGCCCGGTGACCGCGTTAAAAGGCAGTGCGTATTCCTCATCGGGATCCACAGGGCTACGGAAAGGACTCGTAGTTTTTCAGTTTGGCATGTCCATCTTACTGGTGATCTGTACCCTGGTGGTTTATCAGCAACTACGATTTATAGAAACCAAAGATATGGGTTTTGCACACGATCACATTGTGCGTTTACCTATTTTTGTCCGCGATTTTAAGAAGGAATCCAACCCACAAATACGCCTTTCGGCACGCCACCAGATGGTCAAACAGGTCTTTCTCGAACACCCCAATATCCTCAGCGCGTCGGCACTGCGTTTCGACATCACGGGATACAGCGGGCGACTGCGACTAATCTGGCCCAATGGAGACCGCACAAAAGAACGGACACTTCGCATAAACGAAGTTGACGATTCGTTCTTTGAAACATTTGAAATCCCCGTACTTCGCGGTCGCACCTTCTCATCCACTGTTGCCAGCGATACCTCTCAGGCAATTATTTTGAACGAAACAGCCGTGCGCTTGCTCGGCTGGGAGGACGACCCGATTGGCAGACAGATTGTGTTACCAGCGTATGACAACCTGTCCCTGACCGTAATTGGGGTCGTAAAAGACTACCACAATTTGACACTACGAGAAGAAATCGCCCCCATGGGATTTTTGGCCCGCTGGAAGATGTTTTATTCTCTGGCTTTACGCATCCGACCAGAAAACACCGTGCAAACCCTATCCTTCCTCGAAACGCAGTGGAAACGCTTTGTACCAGATGCGCCTTTCGAATATCACTTTCTGGACGAAATCATAGATTGGATCTATTACAACGAGCAACTCACCGGCAAAATGCTCGGGATATTCTCACTACTGGCAATTTTTGTGGCGTGTTTAGGACTGTTCGGACTGGCCGCATTCATGGTTCAATCTCGCACCAAAGAAATTGGCGTGCGCAAAGTACTGGGCGCATCCACACCACATCTGGTCATGCTACTCTCACGCGAGTTTATGTTGCTCATCCTGCTCGCCAATCTCATCGCCTGGCCAATCGCCTATTACCTGATGCGCGACTGGCTCTCCGGGTTTGCCTATCAGACAGGTCTGAATGTCTTGCCATTTGTTGCAAGCGCGATAATGGCCCTGATCATCGCCTTTGGAACCGTGAGCATGCAGGCCATTCGCGCAGCGCGATCCA